>JAJPIH010000246.1 GCA_021324875.1 Alphaproteobacteria bacterium | reverse complement strand
GTGCCCCGAGCCGCCGGTACCGTCGCCCTTCGGGTCGCCGGTCTGGGCCATGAAGCCGTCGATGACGCGGTGGAAGGTCAACCCGTTGTAAAAGCCCTGCCGCACCAGCCGCTTGATCTGGGCGCAGGTCTGCGGCGCCAGATCCGGCCGCATCGCGATCACGACGCGTCCGGCGGGCAGGTCGAGGTAAATCGTGTCGTCGAGACTGGCCGCCATCGCTGTTCCTCCAAAACAAAGCGCGATGACGAGCAGGCCGAGCCGAGTGAACGCTGCCATCACCCTCTTCCCGAGCGTGCGGCGTCGCCCTTAACCGCGGCGCCGCTGTGTTCAACGCAGTCTACACCCGCCTTTCATACCAGCCGCCGCGGCGAAAACGATCGAGATAACTCGGCAAAATCGCTTCGACCGCGGTCGGCGTGATGCCGAGCGTAGCCAGCGTCAGCGCACTCGACGACACGACGTTGTCGGTCTTCAACAATTCGACCTGGTCCGGGGTCAATGGCGGGCTGGGCAGCAGCGACAGCAGCCGGGCCTGGAGTTCCGCCACCCCAAACGGTACGTCGATCAACAGCCGCTTGCGGCGAATCTCGGCGAGCAGCAATTCGACAAGTTGGCGGAAGGTGTAGATCTTGGGGCCGCCGAGTTCGTAGGTGCGGCCAGCGGTCGTCGGGTCTTCGAGGCATTTGAGCACCGCGGCGGCGACATCGCCGACATAGACCGGTTGGAAGCGGGTGCGGCCGCCGCCGATCAATGGCAATACCGGCGAGACCATCGCCATCGCCGCGAAGCGGTTGAAAAACTGATCCTCCGGCCCGAACACGATCGATGGTCTCAAGATCGTCGCGGTCGGGAACGAGTCGCGCACCGCCGCCTCGCCTTGCGCTTTTGTGCGCGCATAGGCCGAGCGCGAACGCGGGTCGGCGCCGATCGCCGAGATATGCACCAGGCGTTCGACGCCGGCTTCGCGCGCCAGCCGCGCCAGCCGCGCTGGGCCTTGGTGATGAACCCGCTCGAAGGTCTGGCGGCCGCGCTCGGTCAGGATCCCGACGCAATTGACCACCGCATTGCTGCCGGCGAGAAAGGCGGGCAGCAATTGCTCGTCTTCGATGTCGATGTTGACGGCCGCGATCTGCCCGACATTGCCGAGCGGCGTCAGAAATTTGGCTTCCTCGGCATAGCGGCAGCCGACCGGGATTACATCGCCGCGCGCCGCCAGCCGCTGGACGACATAGCGGCCGATAAACCCCGACCCGCCGAGCACCGCGGTGCGGCGACTTCTCATCTGTACCCCTGGCGACCCCGCTCCGGTGCCCTGCCCGGAGCCGATGATCTATAATCCAGCGCCGGCGGCGCGCAAAGTGACCGACACCTTTTCTCGCGCTCGGCGAGCGCTACATTGCCCCACTGGCCGCAATTGGAGACCATCGCAATGACCGAACCCGCCCGGTTGAGCAACCAATATCCGATCCCCGAGCGCATGAAGGCCTGGGTGCTCGGTGATCCAGGAGAAATCCGGCCGACCGAAAAGCCGGTGCCGCATCCCGGTGCGGCCGAAGTGCTGGTGCGGATCGACGCGGTCGCGATCTGCGCCACCGATCTTGAAATCATCGCACATGGCCTGCCGGCGATGGTCGAGGGCGGGTTGCCGTTCAACAAGAACTTCACGATCGGCCATGAATATATGGGGACGGTGGTCAAGCTCGGGCCGGCGGTCGACGAATATGCGGTCGGCGACCGGGTGACGGTCGAGGTCCATGCCGGCTGCGGCCGCTGCGCGCGCTGCCGCCAGGGCATGTACACCTCTTGCCTGAACTATGGCGATGTCAAAAAGGGCCACCGCGCCAACGGCTTTACCACCGATGGCGGGTTTGCCGAATACGCGGTCAACAACATCAATACCTTGGTGCATGTCCCGGATGACATGAGCGACGAGGAGGCGACGCTCGTGGTCACCGCCGGCACGGCGATGTATGGGCTTGACGTGCTGGGCGGACTGATCGCCGGCGAGGGCGTGGTCGTCACCGGACCGGGCCCGATCGGCCTTTTGGGGGTCGCCGTCGCCAAGGCGCTCGGCGCCGACCCGGTCATCCTGACCGGCACCCGCGAGCGGCGGCTCGAGCTCGGCAAGAAACTTGGCGCCGATCATGCGGTCAATGTGCGCGCGGAAAACGCCGTGGCTGCCGTCAAGCGTCTTACCGGCGGCAAGGGGGTGCAGTTCGTCCTTGAATGCTCGGGCGCACCCTCGGCGCTCGACGAGGCGGCGCAGATGGTCGATCGCGGCGGCCGGATCTGCCTGGCGGCCTTCCCGCATGAGCGGGTGCCGGTCGACCTCGCCCACATCGTGCGCAACAACATCTACGTTTTTGGCATTCGCGGCGAGGGACGCAGCGCCACCCATCGCGCGATGGCGCTGATGAAACAAAAGCGCTTTGACGCCAAGCTTGTCCACACCCACACCTTCCCGCTCGACCAATTGCCGACCGCGCTCAAATTTGCGCGCGAACGCATCGACGATGCGATCAAGGTCGTGGTCAAAAATCACCCTTGAGCCGCGGCGCCCGGTCAGCGCGACGGCAGCAGCGGCGGGTCCGACACCTCGACCAGCTCGGCGGCTCCGAAGCCGTTGAAGCGGCTGGCCAGACAGGCGCCGTAGGCGCCGAGCTGACCGAGTTCGATCCAGTCGCCTTCGCGCATATCGGCAGGGAGGCGAAACGGCCCTTTCATGCGGTCGGCGCTGTCGCAGGTCGGGCCGAACAGCGCGAAGTCGCGCGCCAAGGGCGCCGGTTCCCCGCCCTCGCCGAGGCGGATGCGCCGCGCCGGAAAACGGAAGCCCAACGCCCCGGCGTCGCTCAGATTGCCGTAAACCCCGTCATTGACATAAAGCGCATCGTCGCGACGCAGCAGCACCTGGATGACAAGCGACCCGCCGCCGGCGACGAGCGCCCGGCCGGGCTCGGCCCACAGGCGCACGCCCGCAGGCAGCGCCGCCGCACCGCGCTCGATCGCGGCGACAAACGCGGCCAGCGGCGGCGGCGTCATGTCGGCATAGCTGACCGGAAAGCCGCCGCCGACATCGACAATGTCAACCGCGACAGCGGCTGCGGCGATGACTTCGGCGGCCAAGGCCAAGGCTCGCGCATAGGCGGCGGGATCGAGGCATTGCGAGCCGACATGGAAGGTCAGGCCGAGGCGCGCGGCGTGCGGCCGGGCGGCGCGCAACAGCCGGGCGGCCTCTGCGGGCGGGGCGCCGAATTTTCCCGACAGGTCCAAGACGGCGCTGCCCTTGGGCAGGGCCAGCCGGACAAACAGGCCGAGCGCCGGCGGCGTGCCGACCAACTCGACCGGAACCGTCTCCTGGCGGATTTTCGCCAATTCGTCGGCGCTGTCGAAGGCGAAATCGGTCACCGCCCAGCGCGCAAACGCCTCGGCGATCGCCGGTCGCGCCTTGACCGGATGCATGAAATGGATTTCGGCCCGCGGCAGCAGCCGCCGGACGAGCCTGACCTCGGCGGGCGAGGCGCAATCGAAATGGCGTATGCCGCCCGTCCACAGCGCGCGCAGCACCCGCGGCTCGGGGTTGCATTTGACGGCGTAGAGAACATCGCCGGGAAATGCCGCGACAAAGCGCCGAGCCGCGTCGGCGATCACCGCCGGACGCAGGCACAAAACGGGCTCGCTTGGCCGCTCACTTGCGATGACGGCGTCGACCGTGGGCAGGGCGGGGTCCGCGAGCGGACGGGTGAAGCCATGGCGGAAATGAGCCATCGCACCGCCCTCCAGCGTCAGGAGGCGACATTCCGCTCCACCGCGATACACGCCGGGGAAGCGGAATGACCGATCAGGGCGAGGAAGCCGCGGGCGGAATGCCCCGTCCTCGGGGCTCTACCGCTGTGCCGCGGCCGACCTCCCGGTTAGAGGCGGGAGGCCGTGCGAGGACTTCGCAGCGCGTGCCGGACCATATCCGTTTCCCTTAAGGGGCACCGGTCCACGGGTGACCGGCTCGACCGAAAGAGACGCGTTACGTCGTAGCAGCACCCCGATGCCGAGGTCCTAGGCACGTGCGATTGGCGTCAGGCGCGGAAAATAGGTCTGACACCTGCAAATGCAAGGGTTTAACCAAGAAATTTTGGTCCGGCGACGGGCGGTTCAACGCCGCGGCGCCAGCAATGCCAAGTAGTCCCACACGATTGTCGCGGCGGCCAGGGCGGTGATCTCGGCGACGTCGTAAGGCGGCGCCACCTCGACGACGTCCATGCCGGCAAAGTCGAGCCCGGCAAGCCGCCGCAGGATCGCCCGCGCCTGCCAGGTGGCAAGGCCGCCGATCTCAGGCGTGCCGGTGCCCGGCGCAAACGCCGGGTCGAGCGCGTCGATATCGAAGGTCAAATAGGCGGTCGCCTCGCCGATAACCGCGCGAATGCGCTCGGCGATCGCCGCGGGTCCGCTGTCATGCACCTCTTCGGCCGAGACGATCGTCACCCCTTGGTTGCGGGTCCAGTCATGCACTTCCCGGCTCAGCGGCGAGCGGATGCCGATCTGCACCATGCGGTGCGGATCGACGAGCCGTTCTTCGATGGCGTGAAAAAACGGCGAGCCGTGGCCCCAGGCCAGGCCAAAACTCTCGGGCCAGGTATCGACATGCGCGTCAAAATGGACCAGCGCCAGCGGCCCGCGGCGTTTTGCCAGCGCTCTCAACAGCCCCAGGGTTACGGTATGGTCGCCGCCAAGCGCCGCCAGATGGTCAAACATCGCCGCCTGCGCTTCGATCTTGGCGAGGCTGCCGGAAATGTCGCCATGCGCAATCGCGAAATCGCCGACATCGGCGACATCGAGCCTCGCCGGATCGACGCCGTTTGCCGGATGCGCGCCATCGACGAGCATGCGGCTGGCCTGCCGGATCGCGGCAGGGCCAAAACGGGCGCCGGGCCGGTTCGAAGTGCCGAGGTCGAAGGGGATGCCGGCGATAGCAATCGCGGCGCTGGGGTCGCGGCGGGTAAGGCCGAGAAAGCTCGGCGAGATCGCAAAGGTCGGGATGTCGGTCATGCCGGCGATCTAGGCAATTCTCCCGCGAGATCAATCACCTGAAATTGTTCGATCGGGTCACCGGCGAGGCGAGGCGGCGCGAGGCGCGGGCCGCCGAAGCGGCACGCCTCGCCCGCCGGCCGCGCGCGACCCTCCCGCCCGGCAAAGCGCGGACGATGCCGGCGGCCTCAGCCTTTCGTCCCGGCGCTGAGACGGCGCGGTGAGGATCCCCGCGGTCAGCGGAAAAACGGCGGCGGGGCCTGCACCACCGGAGCCGCGGCGTCGAGGAGCTCGCGGCGATCGCCCGAGCGCGGCGGATAAATGCGTTCGCGGTTGATCGTGATCTTGGTCCGCTTGGCCGCCGCACCGGTGCTGGCCACGCGCCGCTCCCAACCGGCGGTGCAAACCGCACCCCACGGGCCGAGATCGAGGATCGTCGAATACCAGTCGATCCGCAACGGCAGCATCGGCAGTCGGAGCAGGTCGGCCACCACGTTATGGCCGGCAAACCGCCCCATCGGGCGTCCGTGCTGACACGACATCACGCAAGAGCGGCGGCCGTCGATCGCAAACCAGGCGACGTCGCCGGCGGCAAACTCCGCCGCCATCCCCTTGACCTTCATGAATTCGTCGACCGGAAGTCGGCCAAACCGGTCGCGTTCGGCCGGAAAGCATCGGGTCAGCGGATGCGCCTGCAAACCGGCGCACCACACGACCGTCGCCGCCGCGATGCGCTCGCCGCTCGCCAAGGTGACGCCCTCGGGATCGACCGATGCGACCGAGACGCCGGGCCGCTGCTCGACGCCGAGTGCGGTCAGCGCCTCGTCGATGACCTGGCGCGCCTCCTCGCCCATATCCGAGCCGATCCAGGCTTGGCGGTCGGCGACGATGACCCGCGAGGCGTTGTCGCCACCGCCGGCGGCGCGCAATTTGCCGGGCAGCTCGGCGGCAACCTCGATCCCGGTCAGGCCGCCGCCGATCACCAGTGCGGTCCATTGCCCGGGCGACGGCCGGCGTCGCGCCAGCCCCTCGATATGGTCGTTGAGGCGGCGACCGCCTTCATAGGTATCGACATCAAAGGCGTGCTCGGCGAGCCCCGGGATCGGCGGCCGCACCAGCCGGCTGCCGAGGGCAAAAACCAGCCGGTCATAGGCAAGCGGCGCCGACCCGTCGGCCCAGATCACGCGCCGCCCGGCAAGATCGATGTCCGCGACTTCGGCGGTGATATGGCGCACGCCGATCGGGGGCAACAGTTGGTCGAGCGGGATGCGGGTATCGCCGAGATCGGCTTCGTAATTGCGCACCCGGATCGAATGGTACGCGTGGCGGTCGACAAGCGCGACCTCGACCCGCTCGGCACCGATGCCGAGCTCGTCGAGCTTGCGCGCCGCGCCGATCGCCGCCCACAACCCGGCAAAGCCGGCGCCGAGTACGACGATGCGTTGCCGATCGGCAGTCCACGGGTCTGTTGGGTTCATTTGTTCTCGCACAGCGGTCGGGAGCGGGCCAGAATCGCTCCCCGCGGTTCTTCAATCTAGCCGATTACCGGGGAGGATCGAAAAATGTTGAGGAGCACGACACGAATCCGGACGTCGCATGTCGGCCGCCTGCCGCCGCCGAAAGGCTGGGACGAGATGCCGGCCCGGCTCGCCAATGCGGAGATTACCGATCCCGCGACGATCGCCCGGCAAGTGGTGCCGGCGATTGCCGAAACCGTCAGACGCCAGGCCGAGATCGGCATCGATTGCGTCGGCGACGGCGAGTATTGGACGGCGCGCAGCTTTGCCCATTATCAGGCCCATTTCACCGGGCTTGAGGTGCGGCCGCTCAAACCCGGCGAGCCGCCGACGACCCGCCATTCAACACGCGAGCGCGACGAATGTCCCGATTTCTACGGCGATTGTGACCGCGCCGGCACGCTGTTTCTGGTTCCGGGCGAAAAACCGACGCCGCCGATCACCGAGCGGGTGGTCGCCCGCGGCCCAATCGCCTCGAAGGGCCCGGCCGCGATCCGGCGCCAGATCGACGCGTTCAAGGCCGCGATCGCGGCCTCGGGCGCGGCGGTCGAGGAGGCCTTCATCCCGGTGTTGGCGCCGGGCTGGCTCGACCATTTCATCTTCAACGAATTCTACCAGACCGAGGAGGAATTTCTGAGCGCTCTGGCCGACGCGATTGCGGTCGAATATCGCGCCGTGGTCGAGGCCGGGTTCATCCTGCAGATCGACGATCCGGGGCTTCCCGATTGGTGGGATATGCTGAAGCCCGAGCCGAGCGTCGCCGAATACCGGCGATTTGCCCGGCTGCGCATCGACGCCGTTAACCGGGCGCTGTCCGGCATCCCCGAGGATCGCGTGCGCTATCATTTGTGCTGGGGCAGCTGGCACGGGCCGCACACCCACGACCTGCCGCTCGAGCACATCATCGATCTGATTCTCGAGGTCAAGGCTCAGACCTACTCGTTTGAGGCGGCCAATGTCCGCCACGAGCACGAATGGCGCCTCTGGCAGCAAGCCAAGATCCCCGACGGCAAGATGTTGATGCCGGGCGTCGTCAGCCACGCCACCAACCTGGTCGAACATCCGCAACTGGTCGCCGACCGGATCCGACGCTTTGTCGATATCGTCGGCCGCGAAAACGTGATTGCCGGCACCGATTGCGGGCTCGGCGGCCGCGTCCACGCCGATCTCGTCTGGGCCAAATTGAAGACATTGGCCGAGGGCGCGCGGCTCGCTTCGCAGGCGGCATGGGGCTAGCCGCCGGTCCGCGGCGGGCCGCCCCGCACCGGGCCGAAGGATCGCCGGCGTCTAGGGGACGCGTTCGAGGATTGCGGCGATGCCCTGGCCGACGCCGACGCACATCGTCACCAGTGCATAGCGTCCGCCGATGCGCTCGAGCTGGCGCGCCGCGGTCAGCGCGATGCGCGGCCCCGAGGCACCAAGCGGGTGGCCGACTGCGATCGCACCGCCGTTCATGTTGACCCGGCTGTCGTCGAACGGCAGACCGAGACCTTTCAGACAGGCCAAGACCTGGGCGGCGAAGGCCTCGTTGATCTCGATCACATCGATGTCGGAGAGGCTCAGCCCGGCCCGCGCCAGCGCTTTTTTCGACGCTTCGACCGGGCCGATGCCCATGATCCGCGGCGGCACCCCGGCGACCCCGCTCGCCACGATCCGCGCCAAGGGTTTGGCGCCGACGGCCTCGCCCGCCTTGCGGCTGGCAACGATCATCGCCACCGCCCCGTCATTGATGCCCGAGGCGTTGCCGGCGGTCGTCACCCCGCCCTCCTGTAATGGCCGCAATTTTGCCAGCGCTTCGAGATTGGTCTGCGGGCGCGGGTGCTCGTCCACGGCAACCCGTACCGGCCCCGCCCGGCCGCCCGGCACCTCGACCGCCCGGATCTCGCCGTCGAAAAAGCCCGCCGCTTTGCCGGCGGCGTATTTCTGTTGCGAGGCGGCGGCAAAAAGG
>JAJPIH010000156.1 GCA_021324875.1 Alphaproteobacteria bacterium | reverse complement strand
TTCGGGTTCTGCACCGCCTCGATCAGCTTGGCGACGATATGCGGCGGGGTCGGCCCGTCGGGGTTGCCCATGCCGAGATCGATGACGTCGCGGCCGGCGGAGCGAGCCTTGGCCTTGAGCGCGTTGACTTCGGTAAAGACGTAAGGCGGCAGGCGTTTGATGCGGTAGAACTCTTCGGGCATGACGGCTCGGCCATGGTTGCTGTCGCCTTGTAACCGGGTGCGGCGGTTTTTGCGAGCCTGTTGAAGCGCCACAGCCGGTGGCGCGCGGCCGGCGCGAACAATCACACTGGCGATTGCCTCTGGATTATCGTAGTTTTGTTGCGCTCTGCGGTAGAGCGGCGAAACTTACATACGCCGCCCGGCGCGGCCATCGGGCGGCGCCGAACCGACGAGACCGGGAAGGCTGTTCCAACGGCAAGCGGGGTTAACCCGCGTTCGTTTCTGGGAGGACTTCAATGCCGCGAAATACCCGCAGGATAACTGCGAGCATCTTTTGCGCCGCGTTGCTGGCTGCTTGTGCGGCCGGTTCGCCCGATCCCGCCACCGGCAAAGCGGCGATTGTTGCCCCCTACCCGCCCCCGCCGCAACGCGCCGAGATCCCGCCACCGGCGCCCACTGCCAATTCGTTGTGGCAGGGCGGCCATTGGTCATGGCAGGGCAGCAAATATGTATGGGTGCACGGCACCTATATCGAGCGGCCGGCGCCGACCGCGAATTGGATGCCCGGCTATTGGGAGGAGGGCGCCGGCGGCTGGATCTGGACCGAAGGCCATTGGGAGACGTGACGACCGAGCCCGGTCGCGCCCCGCCAACGCGGCCGCGGTTGCCGCGCTTCGCGAACAACGCCCGGCGTTGGAATGATCGCCGGTTTTTCGTGTTCCTCCTTAAGGAGCGGCCGGTTGAGAAGTAGCCGCGCTGCACAACATCCGGAGGATCACATGGAGCATCTCGGCCGGCTCGGAGCGCTTGGGATATTGCTGCTGGGGAGTACGGCGCTGTTCGGCTGCTACGCGCCGCCGCCACCCCCGCCGGTAGCATCGGCGGCCCCAAGCGACACGCTCGCACCGCCGCCAGCCGTCCCCGTCGAACCGATGCAGTACGGTTCGAGCACGCCGATGGTCGCCGCGCCGAGTGCGGCCGGGACCGCAACCGTCGTGGCGCCTTACGCCCCGCCGCCACCCCAGGCCGAAACCCCGCCGCCGGCGCCGTCACCGCTCGCGGTGTGGCAACCGGGATATTGGGCGTGGAACGGGGCGCAGTTCGCTTGGACCCCGGGTCACTATGTGATGCGGCCGACACCAACGGCCAATTGGGTGCCCGGTCATTGGCAGCAGGGTCCGGGCGGCTGGAGCTGGATCGACGGCTATTGGAGCTGACGGCGTTCAGTCGCCGCTCTTCAGCGCGAGTTCGATCAGCGGCACCAGCATCGGCGCGGTCGGCAGCGTCCCGTCGACGATGTCGGCGGCGCTGAGCCAGGCGACTTCGTCGGCATCGTCGCCGGGCGCCCCTTCACCCGAGCGCCAGCGCCCGCGTACCGCCACCAGGGTGTAGTGGAAACGCACCCGGCCCGCGTCGTCGCGGTCGATCGTGTCGATCACGGTCAACGGGCCGATCGGCTCGGCGACGACGCCGGTCTCTTCGAAAAGCTCACGCATCGCCCCGGCCGCGACGGTCTCGCCCAATTTGAGGACGCCGCCGGGAAACCCCCAGCGCCCGGCCATCGGCGGATTGGCGCGGCGCACGACCAACGCCTTGTCGCCGCGCAACACCACCGCCAGCACGCCGACAATCGGCCGCTCGGGATAGCGCCGGGCTTCGCGTTTTGCTTCGCGATTAACGACGGCCGATTGAGGGGGCGTTGTCATTGCGCAGCGCTATAACACGGCGCCGCAATCTCGACGGCCGCAGGCCGCCGGCGGCGTCGGATCGCGGCGCGGAACCTATCCTCGGGCAGCGCCTGGCGCTGACCCGAGGGCTCGCCAATGACGCTTTTCAATCCGCCGCTACCCGCGGCTGGCCATGCTCGTCGCGGTAGATTTCGCCGCCGGTCTCGAGAAATTCCTTTGATTTCTCCGCCATGCCCTGGCGCGCGTAATCGCGGATTTCCTGGGTGATCTGCATCGAGCAGAATTTCGGCCCACACATCGAGCAGAAATGCGCCAGCTTCGCCCCCTCGGCCGGCAGGGTCTGGTCGTGGAATTTTTCCGCCGTTTCGGGATCGAGGGACAGGTTGAACTGGTCGCGCCAGCGGAATTCGAACCGCGCTTTTGACAAGGCGTCGTCACGCTCGCGCGCGGCCGGGTGGCCCTTGGCGAGATCGGCGGCGTGCGCGGCGATCTTGTAGGTGATGACCCCGGTCTTGACGTCGTCGCGGTCGGGCAGCCCCAGATGCTCTTTGGGCGTCACATAGCAGAGCAAGGCGGTGCCGAACCAGCCGATCATCGCCGCCCCGATGCCGCTGGTGATGTGGTCATAGCCCGGGGCGATATCGGTGGTCAGCGGGCCCAGCGTGTAGAATGGCGCCTCGTCGCATTCCTCGAGCTGTTTTTCCATATTGATCTTGATCTTGTGCATCGGCACATGACCGGGGCCCTCGATCATGACCTGGACGCCGTCTTCCCAGGCGAGCTTGGTCAATTCGCCCAGGGTTTCGAGCTCGGCGAACTGGGCGCGGTCG
>JAJPIH010000372.1 GCA_021324875.1 Alphaproteobacteria bacterium | reverse complement strand
GAGGACCTGCTGCTCGCAGCCGCGCATTCGCGGCGGTGATCCGCCCGGCACAGGCCGACCGCGCAGATTGGGTCGAGCGGGGCGGTCGGGCCCGCTATTCGGCCGCGGCGCGCGGGGCGGCGGCCGGCATCATGCCCAGTGCCCGCTTGTAGAGGTCGAGCAATGTTTCCTCTTCGTCGAGCTCATCCTGGTCGCGTCGGCGAATACGGATGATTTGCCGCATGATCTTGGGGTCGAAGCCGCTCCCCCGGGCCTCGGCATAAACTTCCTTGATGTCTTCGGCGAGCGCCCGTTTTTCTTCTTCGAGCCGCTCGATGCGTTCGATAAAACCTTTCAGGTGCTCGCCAGCAATCCCGCCGACCTCAGGCATATGTCGCTTTACCCCCCGTTGACGCCGCGCCCCCACGGCGGCCGCGACCATAACCACCGGCTTCGGCGTGTGCAAGGCCCGGCTCTAACGCCGCCGGGACCGGCGATCCCGGCCGTATGGGGCCGGGACCATACCGCCCCGATTTTTTGTCAGCCCCGTGAACCGATCCTTTGCGAGGACGGGGCGCGGTGGCTGACCGCGATCACAAACCGCGCTAATGCTGCCCTTGGGCGGCGGAGAAAGCGGCCTTTTGTTCCGGGCTCGCCTCTTTCTGGTAGCGCTTGCGCCATTCGTCGTAGGGCATGCCATAGACGATCTCGCGGGCCTGCGGATCGGTGAGCGGAACGTGACGCTCTTCGGCCGCTTCGCGGTACCAGCGCGACAGGCAGTTTCGGCAGAAACCGGCCAGGTTCATCAGATCGATGTTTTGCACATCGGTGCGTTCGCGCAGATGCTGGACCAAACGGCGGAACGCCGCGGCTTCGAGTTCGGTGCGGGTCTGGTCGTCCATTCAAGACCTCCTCGGCGTAGTCATTCGCTTATTTAGCGCCCGCGCGGCGCGTTGGAACCCCGTTCCGGCAAATGCCTATTGGAAAAGCGCAACGAAACGTTGGCCGGACGTCTGGGCACAGCATGCCATTCCGGCGGCCGCCAGGGGTCGGCGTAGAGCCGCCGCCTTCGGTGCTGTCGGCATGCGCCGCCGATGCTGATCGGATCTCCCGTTGCCAGCCCAGACGAATTGCGGCGCCATCCTCGCCGTGAGCGGCACAACCGCCAGCGCGTGATTTCCGATCTAACCTGCGGATGCTTGCGCGCCCCGTCAGACCAGCGGGCGAGACCGCCGCTCACCGCTCGGTCAGCTTCAATTCGATGCGGCGGTTGCGCGCGTAGGCGGCTGGCGAGGTCCCCGGATCGAGCGGCTGCGTGTCCGCGTATCCGGCGGCGGCAAGGCGATCGGCGGGGATGCCTTTGCTGATCAAATAACGGACGACCGAAAGCGCGCGGGCGGTCGACAATTCCCAGTTGGACGGGAATTGCGGGGTGTCGATCGGGTTGTGGTCGGTATGGCCGCTGACCTGCAGGAGCCAGTTGATGTCGGGCGGGATTTCGCCGGCGATCTTTTTTAATGCGCCGAGCACGAGATCGAGTTCGTGCTTGGCGGAGTCGGTCAAATCGGCGCTGGCGGGTGTAAACAGCACCTCCGACTGGAACACAAACCGGTCGCCTACGATGCGGATGTCGGGCCGGTTGCCGAGGATGTCGCGCAGGCGGCCGAAGAACTCCGAGCGGTAGCGGGCGAGCTCCTCAACCTTGCTGGCCAGCGCGATATTGAGCTGATGGCCGAGATCGGCGAGCTGGGTCTGCTGGGTCTTGACCTTGGCTTCGGAAATCTCGAGGGCGGCAGCGATCGCCGCCAGCTGCTGGCGCAACGCTGCGATCTGCTGGTTCAGCAAATCAACCTTGGCCAATGCCTCGCTGCTGACCGATTTCTCTGCCGCCAGCGCTTGTTGTGCGGCCGCGTTGCTCTGTTGGGCGGCGCCGAGGCTCGCTTCCAGCGCCGCCGATTTCTCGCGCAGCTTTTGCGCTTCGTCGGCTTTCGCCGACAGCGCCCCGATCTCGGCATTGAGCCGATCGCGTTCGGCAAGCGCGCTCTTCAGCTGGGCTTCGAGCCGGGCCGAGTTCTGCCGCAAATCGGTGTTCGAGGCGCGTTCAAGCGACAGCATGTTGGCGAGCGCATCAACCTGCTGCTGCAGTTTGTGCAGCGCCTCTTCGCGTCCGGACAACGCTGCCGACAGATAGAATTGCCCGGCGGTGAACACCAGCAGCAGAAAGATGATCACCATCAGCAGCTGCGAGAGCGCATCGACAAAGCCGGGCCAGATATCGATGCTCGGCAGACGCGAATGTCTTGGTGCAATGGCCATGGTTGCGCCTGTTCCCGGCGGTCTTAGCGGCGGCCTTCTTCGGCGAGCGCGGCGATGGTGCGCGCCAGGATGCGGATTTCGCCGCGCAGCTCCTGGACGCTTTGGGCGCGTCCCTGCGCCGTCTCCTCGATCAGTCGTGCGGTATGGCTTTCGATATTGCGCAAATGGACGCGCAGCGCGTCATGGCCGGGCGCCCCTTCGGTCTGTTCGGCCAGGCGCGCCAGCACCGGTTTCAGCTCCAACTGGTTTTCGGCAAGACGCAGCATCAGCACCTGACCGGCCTTCATCTGTTCGCCGAGAAGTCCGAGCCGGTCGGCGAGATTGGCCAACGTCGTATTGGCCCCGATGCGGGCTTCCTCGCTGCGCGCCAGGATCCGCTGCAGGTTTTCGAGACTGTCGGCGGTC
Source organism: Alphaproteobacteria bacterium (assembly GCA_021324875.1). Lineage (GTDB taxonomy): Bacteria > Pseudomonadota > Alphaproteobacteria > ATCC43930 > CGMCC-115725 > AP-15. The sequence goes on along the minus strand of JAJPIH010000372.1, from coordinate 9,947 downwards.
TGTTCAAGCAGCGCCTGAATGTAGACCGGAATCGGCGCGTCGCCCGCCTCACCCAAAGCGCCGCCCGAAAGCCGGGTGAAGCCCGAGAGCCATTCCTCGAGGTCGTTGTAAAACCGGTTCTGCGCTTGTCCCGCCTGAAGATCGAGAAAGCCGAGGACTAGACTGCCGGCAAGCCCGAACAGCGACGAGCTGAAGGCCGTCGCCATGCCCGCGAGCGGCGACTGGATACCGGCTTTGAGATTGGCAAAGGCGCGCGCGAGGTCGCTGCCGCCCATGGCGAGGCCGCCAATCACCCCGCCGACCGAGCGCACCGTTTCCAGCAGGCCGTAGAACGTGCCCAGCAGCCCGAGGAAAATCAGCACCCCGATCAGGTAGCGCGAAGTCTCGCGGGTCTCGCTGAGACGCGTGCCGATGCCGTCGAGCAGGGTCTGCAGCGAGGCCGCCGACAGGCTCACCCGCCCGCTCTGGCGAGCGCCCAACATGCGCGCCATCGGGGCGAGCAGCCGCGGGCCGCCGCGGCGGCTGGAGGGCGGTCCGTCGCCGCCCGCCTGCTGGCGGCGAAAGCCTTCGATCCATTCGATCTCCGGCGTCAGCATCAATACCTGGCGAAAGATGTAGGCGATGCCGGCCAGCAGAATTCCGAGTATGACGCCGTTGACCAGCGGATTGCCCATAAAGGCGATCGCCAACGGCTTGCCCAGCGCGGCTGCGACGATCGCGACCAGCACCAGAAACAACGCCATCCGGACCAGAAATCGGGCGGGGCGGTTCATTGCCTCGCCCCGTCATGCCGAACCCGTCGCGCGCCGGATGCCGGCCCTGGCCGGCGCGATTGATGGCAAACCGTCCGATCCCCGGCTAGCGCAATCGTGACCCGTGATCCCACCCCAGCCTCGCTCGCCGCCGCGCCTATCAGGCGCCACTCTGCGGGGTTTGTCGAGCGCGCAGACCTGACCCGCCAAATATCCGCCGTCGCATAAAGTATTTGTCAATCAGGGTCTGGCCGGCTCGACTTTTTCGCTGCCGGTCGCGGGCCGCGGCGCGGCGCGAAACGCCCGCAACGCCTCTCTGACCAGTGCCGCTAGCGGCAGATGCAAATGGTCGTTGGCGGCCAGCACATCGCCGCTGGTCAACATCGTATGGCCGCCCGACAAATCGCTGACATAACCGCCGGCCTCGCGCACCAGCAGCAAACCGGCGGCGATGTCCCAGGGCGCCGTCGCGAATTCCCAGAACCCGTCAAAGCGACCCGCCGCCACATAGGCAAGGTCGAGCGCGGCCGCACCCATGCGGCGAACCCCGCTGGTCGCGGCCATCACCGCCGGCAGAACCGCGAGGCAAGCCGGGTCGCGCGCCGGCGGTCCGTATGGCAGGCCGGTGCCGATGACCGCATCGGCGAGATGGCGGCGCGCCGATACCCGCAATCGGCGGTCATTGACATAGGCGCCGAGCCCCTTCTCGCCGGAATACATCTCGTCGCGCACCGGGTCATAAACGAGCCCGGCGACGATCTCGCCGTCGCGTTCGAGGGCGATCGAGATGGCAAAATGGGGAATGCCGTGCAGGAAGTTGGTGGTCCCGTCGAGCGGATCGACAATCCAGCGATGACGACCATCGCTGCCGGGTGTCTCGCCGCTCTCCTCGAACAACAAGCCATAGCCGGGGCGGGCCCGGGTCAGCTCCTGCTTCAGCACGCGCTCGGCTCTGAGGTCGGCGGTCGACACGAACTCGCCCGGCCCCTTGACCGAGACCTGCAATTGCTCGACCTCGCCAAAATCCCGCAGCAAACCGCGCGCCGCTTTCAGCGCCGCGTTCGCCATCACGTTCAGAATGGGAGAGCGTAGAACCATCGGGCGCCCCTATCCGCGCGCTGCTTGTCCGCGCGATGCCTGTCCGCAGCCCGCTCAGTCTTTGGCGCGCTCCACAAAGCTCCCGTCGGCAGTGCTGACGACGATCCGGGTGCCGGCCTCGATATATGGCGGGATCATCACCCGGCGGCCGTTTTCGAGCTTGCCCGGCTTGTACGAGGAAGAGGCGGTCTGACCGCGCACCACCGGGTCGGCTTCGACCACGGCCATTGTCACCGAGGGCGGCAATTCCACCGATATCGGCGTCCCCTCATACAGCATCACCGTGCAGACCATGCCGTCACGCAGGAAATCGGCGGGCTCGCCGATCAGTTCGAGCGGCACCGAGACCTGCTCGTAAGTGTCGTTATCCATGAAGGTCGCCTGGCCGCTCTCGGTGTAGGGATACTGCATCTCCTTCTCGTCGAGCCGAACGCGCTCAACGGTTTCCTGGGTGCGAAAGCGGTCGTTGAGCTTGATGCCGGTGCGCAAATCGCGCATTTCGACCTGAGCGAAAGCGCCGCCCTTGCCCGGCTGGACAAAGTCACGTTTCAGCACCAGCCAGAGTTTGCCCTGGTGTTCGAGCACATTGCCCGGCTTGATGTCGATGGCATTGATCTTCATGGTCTTCGGGATCCTGATCGGCGCGCGGACCGGCGCGGCTGTGCCCGAGACATTAGCACGGGCGAGCCCGGCGGCAAGACGGAGTGCCGCACGAATGGACGAATGGTGGCGACCGGAGCGCTTTGCATTGCGGCGCGATCGGCTCGAGAAGCGGGCCCGCATCGTGGCGGCGGTGCGCGCGTTTTTTGCGGCGGCGGGCTTTATCGAGGTCGACACGCCGGCGCTGCAGGTGAGCCCCGGGCTCGAACCGCACCTCAAAGCCTTCGCGACCGAATTGCACGATCCGCACACCGGGCGCAGGCTCCGCCGCTATCTCCACACTTCGCCGGAATTCGCGATGAAAAAGCTGCTCGCTGCGGGCATGCCGCGGATCTGGCAATTGGCGCATGTGTTTCGCAATGGCGAGCGTGGGGCTATCCACCATCCCGAATTTACGATGCTCGAATGGTATCGGGCCGCAGCGGGATGGCGCGAACTGATCCCTGATTGCATAGGGCTGATCCGCGCTTGCCAGGCTGCGGCCGGGAGCGGCGGGCTCACCTGGCAAGGCCGCCGCGCCGACGCCTTCGCGGAATGGCGCGAGATAAGTGTGGTCGAGGCGTTCGACCGCTATTGCGGCATCGACATCCTGGCAACCGCACCCGACCCGCTTAATCCCGATGTCGCGCTGCTGGCGGCCGAAGCGCGCCGCATCGGCATCGAGGCGCATCCGGGTGACGATTGGGAAACGCTCTATTTCCGCATTTTTCTCGACCGGATCGAGCCTCATCTCGGTCGCGATGCGCCGACGATCCTCTATGACTTCCCCGCCTCGATGGCGGCGTTGGCGCGGCGCAACCCCGTCGACCCGCGCCTTGCCGAGCGCTTTGAGCTTTATGTCTGCGGTCTTGAACTCGCCAATGCCTTTGGCGAGCTGACCGACCCCGCCGAGCAGCGTGTCCGCTTTCTCGCCGACCAGAAGAAAAAGCAGGCACTCTATGGTGAGACCTATCCGATCGATGACGATTTTCTCGCGGCGCTCGCCGCCGGCCCGCGCCAGGCCGCCGGGATCGCGCTCGGCTTCGATCGGCTGGTCATGCTCGCCACCGGCGCCGAGCATATCGAAGCGGTGCTGTGGGCCCCCATAGATTGACCGCGGACCTTCGCACGGTCTCGCCGGCGAACAATTGCGGGAGGTTGGGCGGCGGAAATGCGGTATTGGCCGCAACCCCGCTTGTCCCTTGTGGCGCTCGCTCAGCGGCGATAGGCGCGGTCGTAGCGGGCGAAGACGTCGTTGAATTGGGCGACGGCGGCGCGCGGCCCCGCCGGGTGGGACCAGATCGCCGAAATCACGGCGAGGAAATCGGCGCCGGCTTCAACCAATGGTCCGCAATTTTCCTGGGTGATCCCGCCGATCGCACAGCACGGTACGACGGTCGTTTCGCTCCAATCACGCAAGGTGTCGAGGGTTGCACGGTGCTTTGCCCCGCCTTTGGTCGGGCTCGGGAAAAAGGCGCCGAACGCGACGTAATCTGCGCCGGCTTCGGCCGCGGCTATTGCCCGGTCGCGGCTGTTGCCGCAGGTCACGCCGACAATGCCGTCGGGGCCGACCAGCCGCCGCGCTTCGGCGTAAGGCATGTCCTCTTCGCCGACATGGACCCCGTCGCAACCGAGTTCCGCGGCGAGGTCGGGGCGATCGTTCATGATGAAGGCGACATCATGCGCCTGCGTGATCGGCTGCAATATCGCCGTCGCGCGCCGCACCACGTCATCCGGTACGTCTTTGAGCAATTGCAGGCAGGCGACGTCGCCGCCTGACAGGGCCGCCTCGAGATCGGGCGCGAATTTATCGGGGTCGAAGGCCGGCGGCGTGATCAGATAAAGCCGCGTCGTCGCTCGGTCTTGGTCGCTCCGAGGTTCCCCTAACATCGGCGTTCACACTCCCTTGCCTCACCCCCGCGCCAGCGAGCGGGCGAAGGAAGCCGCGCCGTGCTCCTCGTCCGGCGTTCCCGCTTTCGCGGAAACCACCGCGATCAAGCGGCGAGCGCAGCGGATATCAATCCCGCGCCTGGCCGAACCTACCCTTCGCGGCTCGTCAAGTCTTCGCGGTCGAGGCGTTGTAGATCTCATCGATTGACTGCGCGAGGGCGGCCTCGAATTCCGCATCGCTCATTCCGACCCGCAGATCCTGGACGAGGGCGCGGGAGAAACTCGCGATCATGCCGTGATTGGCGGCGAGCTTTCGACACGCCTCGGCGCGGCTATAGCCGCCGGAGAGGGCCACGACACGGGCGCAGCGCGGATGTTCGGCGAGCGGCCGATAAAGGTCGGGCACATCGGGCAGCGTCAGTTTGAACATGACCTGACGGCCGACGGGCAGCGCGTCGGTGCGCTTCTTGAGCTCGTCAAACAAAATCGCCTCGGCGCCTTTTTTGTCGGGGCTCTTGATCGAGACTTCGGGCTCGAGGATCGGCATCAACCCATGGCGGGCGATCTGGTCGGCAATCTCGAACTGCTGGGCGGCGATCGCTGCAATCCCCTCCCGGTTGGCGAGATTGATCACTGAGCGCATCTTGGTGCCGAAGACGCCGAGGCGGACCGCACGCTCGCACAGCTCGTCGAGCTGGGGCATCGGCCGCATCAGCTGGACGCCGTCCCGTTCGGGTTCGAGGCCGCGGTCAACCTTGACAAACGGCACGACGCCGCGGTCTTCCCACAGATATGACGGCGTCGGTTTGCCGCGCACCTCGCCGTCCATCGTCCCTTCGAACAGGATCGCGCCGATGACCTTGGCGCCGGTAAAGGCGGGCGCGGTCATGATCCGCACCCTGAACTCATGGATCAGCCGAAACATCTTTTGCTGATCGTCGGCGTAGGCGCTGTCGGGAATCCCGTAGAGGCGCAACGCTCCGGGCGTCGATCCGCCGCTCTGATCGAGTGCTGCGATGAACCCGGGCTTTTGGGACATCTGCGACATCATCTGGTCATCGGCCATGATCGTCATCCTTTTCCGGAGCCACCCTTCACGACAACGCGTCAAGTTCGCACTCAGTGCCGTCGACGCGAAGATTGGCGCGAATTTGTCCACTTCGCAACCTTGCCCGCGGCCCTCGCGGACAGGCTACGAGCGCTCTGCGCGGTCGCACCCCGCGCGCGGCGGAACCCTCCCGCGGCCGGCGTTTGATGGTGGCGCTTCGGCGCGGACGCCTTTGCCGTGGCGCCGGCGAGGCGATTGATTGGCCGCCCGCCGATCTTTGTGGAGGCCATTGGTTTGTCGCGGTCGCGCCGCGAACTTGTTGGGCGGGTTTCGGGTGAAAGCCTGCGATGGGCTGTGGCAAGTGGCGGATTTCTGTAGCAGAGTTGGACAGCCGCGGCGAAGACCACGTCGCGGCGGGAGAGGCGCCAGCCGGTTTGCGCGGGTCTCGGCCAAGAGCGGTGCTACAATCGGGCCCTACGATCATTCTTCCGTGGGCTAGGAAAAACCAAAAGGGGGAAAGCATGGAACCCATCGTCGGCAGCGGCAAACATACCTATCGCGTCAACGAGGACTGGGCGCACCCGCCTGCGGATATCGAGATCAGGGCTTGCGCGGTCGCGGTCGATTCACGCGACCGCGTTTACTGCTTCAACCGCAATTCCCAGCATCCGGTTGTCGTGTTCGACCGTGACGGCAATTTTCTGAAGTCGTGGGGAGCGGGGATGTTCTCGTTTCCGCACGCCATCCGCATCGATGAACACGACTTCGTGTGGCTGACCGATGAATACCACGGCCAGTTTTACAAATTCACGACCGACGGCGAGTTGCTGCACACGATCGGGGTCAAAGGGCAGCGCTCCGACACCGGCGTCCCGGCCGACGATTTCAGCTCTTCGGCATGGAAAAAGGTGACCCATGGCGGCGGACCGTTCAACCTGCCAACCGATATCGCCTTCGCTCCATCGGGCGAGTTCTTTATCAGCGATGGCTACGGCAACGCCCGCGTTCACAAATTCGCCGCCGATGGCCGGTACCTGTTTTCGTGGGGCGAGCCCGGCACGGCGCCCGGCCAATTCAACCTGCCGCATGGCGTGTGGGTCGATCGCCGCGGGCGGCTCCTGGTCGCCGACCGCGAGAACGATCGCGTCCAGGTTTTTGATCAGCAAGGCAAGCTGCTGGAGGTCTGGCCGACGGAGCTGATCGGGCCGGCGTTTTTCTATGTCGATGACGAGGACACGGTCTACGTCAATGAGCACAATGGCGGCATGATCAGCATCCTGACCTTGGATGGCGAGAGGTTGGCGCGCTGGGGTGACGGACCCATCCATCGCTCCAACCACGGCATCTGGGTCGACTCGCACAAGGATCTTTACGTCGTGCAGCCCGGCGAATGGGGCCGCGTGCGCCGCGTGGTCAAATATATCCGCCAATGAGACGCGCCGGTCGCCGGCCATCGTCCCCGCTCCGAGGACGGTGACTGGCGCCGATCGCGGGCATCGCGCGCGAGTATCGCACCCCTTGGTGATAGTAACGATCGCGTTGCTGCGGACGGCACCGAGTGCACCCGGCACTTGATTGCTGTCGAGCTGCACTGATTAACTTGTTTCAGACGTAAAAACTGTAAAAATAGATTTGGACCATGATCTGCTCGGCTTTGAGGGCTTCGGCAAAACGTTGTCCTCGACGCTGGCGCGTCGAACCGAATCGTGATTGGCTAAGGATTGCAGCGGCGGATCCCAGCCAGCTTGGGGATCTCGCGCTCGTTTCGATAAGCCGCCAAGGAGCCGCAACCATGGCTTACACGCTCGAACAATTTTCTGCCGAATGTCATCGCATCCTCAAACGGGATCCGGGTGTCGAGGGCCGTAAGCAGGTCTGCGCCCTGGTCCGCGAGGTGCTGAAAGACGGCGAATTCGTGAAACAAAACCTGGGCGATGACGTGCCCGACCGCAAAGTCCTGTACGAAGACCCGGAACTCGGCTTTTGTGTCCTGGGCCACGTCTATCACGGCGCCAAAGACAGCCAACCGCACGATCACGGACCCTCTTGGGCGATCTACGGCCAAGCCGCCGGCGAGACCATTATGACCGATTACGAGGCGGTCGCCCGCCCCGGCGAAGGCAAGCCGGGTAAGGCGCGGCCGGTCCGCGAATATCGGCTCACGCCCGGCATGGCTTATCTTTATAACGAGGGAGATCTGCACTCGCCGCGCCGTGAGGGAACGACCCGCCTCCTGCGGATCGAAGGCAGGAACATGGAAAAGGTGCAGCGTTTCCCCTACGAACGCGTCGCCTAGTTGGAATTGAGGATGCTGCGGCCGGTCCGCGTCTCGGGAGGGGGCGGCCGCAGCCTGTCGCGGCGATCGACGCCCGCGGGCCGTCGACACTGGTGGCGCTCGCATGACCGCGATGAGGCGGGTTCCGTCTGAGGCCGCTATCCTCGCATCGCCGGGCAGGCTATTTTGACGGCAGCCGCCACTGCCGGGCCTCGATCTTTGCCGTGATCCGCGTTATCCGACACCCTGGCCGAGAGACGTCCCATCCGCGCGGCGCGGTGTTGGCGATCGGCAATTTCGACGGGCTGCATCGCGGCCACGCCTTGCTGATCGAACGGGCGCGGACCATCGCCCGCGCCGACGGCCGGCCGGTTGCGGTGCTGACCTTCGAGCCCCATCCGCGCAGCGTGTTCGTGCCGGCGACCGAGCCCTTTCGGCTGACGCCGTTTCGGGTGAAGGAGCGTGAATTGGCTCGGCTCGGGGTCGATCTGCTGTTTGTCCAGCATTTCGATCTGGCCTTTGCCACCAAGAGTGCCGAGGAGTTCCTGTCCGAGATCGTGGTCGGTGCGATCGGCGCCGCGCATGTCGTCGTCGGTTGGGACTGCACTTTTGGCAAGGGGCGGCGCGGGACGCCTGAAATGCTCAAGGCCAAAGGTTCCGAATACGGGTTCGGCGTGACTGTGCTCGAGCCGATCCGTGAAAAGAACGGTATTGTCTATTCCTCGACCCAGATCCGCGAATTGCTGAAAGCGGGCAAGCCGCGTGAAACCGCGGCGCTGCTTGGCCGCTGCTGGGAGATCGACGGCCGGGTCATGGTCGGCGATCGACGCGGCCGCACGATCGGCTTTCCGACTGTCAATCTCGGGCTTGGCGAATATCTTCGCCCGGCCTTCGGGGTCTATGCGGTGCGGGTGTGCGGTGACGGCCCCGACGATCCCTTCGCCGGGCGCTCGCTCGACGGTGTGGCGAATATCGGGCTGAGGCCAACCGTCGGCAGCCCCGAACCGCGGCTCGAAGCCCATCTGTTCGACATCGACGCCGATCTCTATGGCCGCCATTTGCGGGTGGCGCTGGTCGACTACATCCGACCCGAGCGCAAATTTTCGGGTCTCGACGAATTGAAGGCGCAAATTGCCGAGGACGCGCGTCGCGCCCGCCAACTGCTCGCGGCCGTCGCACCATCTTGTTGAAGGCGAACGACCTTTGCGGGGTGCGGAGGCGGCAGAATCGGATGCGCCCAAACAAGCCTCGCTAACCGATCGGCTCGCCGTCAGCGGCACGATCGAGCCGCTCGATAGAAGCGGCAGCTTCCCAACGCCCGCGCCGTGACCTCCGCCGGCAAAAGGATTGTGCAGGGCCGCCGGAGGCGGCGCTGCGCGTCCTCTTGACGCCCACGACCCTCTCGAATTTGCCCGGGGCGGCTGTTATATGACCGCGATGGCACGGCATCGCGGCCCCTCGTTGCGAATTATCGGCCCGGTCCTCGCTTGAGGACCGGGACGCGCACCTTTGCCTGCAGCCTTCTTCCGGGATTTATGATGCCGACCGATTACCGCCCGACCGTCTTTTTGCCCCGCACCGGCTTTCCGATGCGCGGCGACCTGCCCCAGCGTGAGCCGGCGATCCTCGCCCGCTGGGCGGCCATGGACCTTTATCGGCGTTTGCGCAACCAGGCGGCCGGCCGCGAGAAGTTTATCCTTCACGACGGCCCGCCCTATGCCAATGGCCATCTCCATATCGGCCATGCCCTGAACAAAATCCTCAAAGACGTGGTCAACCGCTCGCGTCAGATGCTCGGGCAGGATGCCGCCTATGTGCCGGGCTGGGACTGCCACGGTTTGCCGATCGAGTGGATGATCGAGGAGAAGTACCGGGCCCGGGGCATGTCGAAAGACAGCGTCCCGCCGGCCCAATTCCGGCGCGAATGCCGTGAGTTCGCCACGCATTGGATCGAGGTGCAAAAGCGCGAATTCGAACGGCTGGGGGTGGTCGGCGACTGGGCCAATCCCTACACGACGATGTCCTTCGAAGCCGAGGCGCAGATCGTGCGCGAGATCGGCAAATTTCTGGTCAATGGCGCGCTCTATCGCGGCGCCAAACCGGTGCTGTGGTCGGTGGTCGAGCAGACCGCGCTTGCAGAGGCCGAAGTCGAATACCACGACCACCGCTCGACGACCGTCTGGGTGCGCTTTCCGATCGCCGCGACCGGAGTGCCGGCGCTGTCCGGGGCGGCTGCGGTGATCTG
>JAJPIH010000165.1 GCA_021324875.1 Alphaproteobacteria bacterium | reverse complement strand
CCGCGCGCCCAGCTGACCTGGGCGGCGGCGGGCGTCATGACCGTGACCGCGGCGCGCGGCGCCTGGGTCGTCCCGCCCAACCGGGCCTTGTGGATACCGGCCGAGACCGAGCATGCGATCGCCATGTCGGGGCCGGTTGAGATGCGCGCGATCTATGTGGACCGTGCCGTCGCCGATACGATCGCGGCCGATTGCAAGGTCATCCGGGTCACGCCGCTGCTGCGCGCGCTGATGCTCGAACTCGTCGCCGCGCCGCTCGATTATGACGAAGGCGGCCGGCTCGGTCATGTCGCCGCTCTGTTTCTCGACGAGATCCGCCGGCTCGATCAAGAGCCGCTGTACATCCCGATGCCGGCGGATAGGCGGCTGAGGCGGGTGTGCGAGGCGCTGTTGGAGGATCCGGCGCGGCCCGAGAGCTTGGCCGAATGGTCGCTGCTGGCCGGCGCCAGCAGCCGCACCTTGGCGCGTCTGTTCGCACGCGAGACCGGGATGCGCTTTGTCGATTGGCGGCGCCAGGTGCGGCTTGCCGAGGCGCTGGCGAGGCTGGCGCGCGGGCAGGGGGTGGCGGTTGCCGCCCGGGCGGCGGGTTATGCCAGCGTCAGCGCCTTTGCTGTCGTGTTCCGCAGGCTGCTCGGCACGCCGCCCCGCGAATATTTCGAGCGCGGCGCCGAGCCCCCGCGATTGGAGGCGCTTGCGCCCGCCGCGGCCGGGTGCGGGGCAGCAGCGAAGAGGGGCCGGCCGCGGCCGTAGCCTGCACGCGCTGATTCGCCGCCGTTTCGGCCCGGTTGCGCCAGCATTGCGAGCCGGTGTGTCGCACCCAAAAAATTTCCGCGGGCGGCCCGCGGTCATTCCGCGGCTTCGGCCTGGGCGGCGGGGGCTGTCGCGGGTTCGAGGGCGGCTTCGGTGACTTCTTCGACCTGCTCGGCCCACTTGAAGCGCAGCGCGTTGCGGGCGCTTTCCGGGATGTCCTCATAATCCTTGCGGTTGCGCGCCGGCAAAATCACGGCTTGGAGCCCGGCGCGGGCGGCGGCCACGACTTTTTCCTTGATGCCGCCGACCGGCAGCACCAGCCCGCGCAAACTGATCTCGCCGGTCATGGCGGTATCGCTGCGAACCGTGCGGCCGGTCAACAATGACACGAGCGCGGTGTACATCGCGACCCCGGCCGAGGGACCGTCCTTCGGAATTGCCCCAGCCGGCACATGAATGTGGATGTCGCTTTTTTCGAATATTGCCGGATCGAGGCCAAGCTCGGCGGCGCGCGCCTTGACCAGCGTCAGTGCGGCCTGAGCGCTCTCGCGCATGACCTCACCGAGTTGCCCGGTCAGGATCAGCTTGCCGCCGCCCGGGGTGCGGGTGGCCTCGATAAACAGGATGTCGCCGCCAACCGGCGTCCAGGCAAGGCCGGTCGCCACCCCCGGTACGCTGGTCCGCATCGCCACCTCGCTCTCGAAGCGTGGCGGCCCGAGGATTTCGGGCAGCTGGTCGGCGTCGATATGGACCTGCTCGGCCTTGCCCTCGGCGATGCGCATCGCCGCATTGCGGAGCACCGCTCCAATCTCGCGTTCCAGCTGGCGCACGCCGGCCTCGCGTGTGTAGTCGCGGATGATGCGGCGGATCGCGGCGTCGGTGAGCTCGGCCTGTTCGGGTTTGAGCCCGTTCGCTGCCAGCTGGCGCGCGACGAGATAGCGACGCGCGATCTCGAACTTCTCATCCTCGACATAACCCGGCAGGTCGATGACCTCCATGCGGTCGCGCAACGGTCCGGGAATGGTGTCGAGCACATTGGCGGTGGTGATGAACATCACCCGCGACAGGTCGAACGGCACACCGAGGTAATTGTCGCGAAAACTCCCATTCTGTTCCGGGTCGAGGACTTCGAGCAGGGCCGAGGCGGGATCGCCCTGGATGCCGCGGCCGAGCTTGTCGATCTCGTCGAGCATCATCACACAGTCGCGGGCGCCGGCGCGGCGCACGCCCTGAATGATGTTGCCGGGCAAGGCGCCGATATAGGTGCGGCGATGGCCGCGGATCTCGGCCTCGTCATGGGTGCCGCCAAGGCTGACGCGAACGAATTTGCGCCCGGTCGCTTTGGCGATGCTTTGCCCGAGCGACGTCTTGCCGACCCCGGGCGGTCCGACAAAGCACAGGATCGGGCTGCGCCCGCCGGGGTTGAGCTGCTGGATGGCGAGATATTCGAGGATGCGGCGCTTGATCTTGTCGAGACCGTAATGGTCGGCGTCGAGGATGCGCCGCGCCGCGGCGATGTCGACCCGGCCGCCGGTCTCGACCGACCACGGCAGTTCGGCGAGCCATTCGATATAGGTCCGCGCCATCGAATATTCGCCGGCCGCTTCCGGCATCCGCTCGAGCCGGCCCAATTCGCGCTTCGCATGCGCCTCGACCTCGGGCGGCATCTTGGCGTCGTCGATCTTTTTGGCGAGTTCGGCGATCTCCTGAGCCTTGGCGTCCTCGCCTTCGCCGAGCTCCTTCTGGATGGTCTTCATCTGCTCGCGCAGCAGAAACTCGCGCTGGCGGTCGTCGAT
>JAJPIH010000438.1 GCA_021324875.1 Alphaproteobacteria bacterium | reverse complement strand
TCGCCGGCGCCGCTGTCGGCTTGCCGGCGAGGTTCAACCGCCGGCAGCGGGTTTGCGACTTAGAAAGTCACGGAAACCTTCGCGCGGATGACCGGCCGCCAGCCAGCTACCGCGGGCATCTTCCTCGGTCGCAAACCGCTCACGCCAGCCCATCCCGATCTCTTCATGCAGCAGGCGCTTGATGCCCTGCACCATGCGTGCATCGTTCTTGGCGATCATCTGCGGCATCTCGACCGTGGTCTCGAGCAGCTGCGCGGCCGGGACGAGTTGGTTCAAGAGGCCGATGCGCAACGCCTCTTCGGCGCCGACGACCCGGCCCGTATAAAGCAGCTCCTTGGCCGTTGGCAGCCCAACCAGCAACGGCAACGACCAGGTCGAGTTGACCCGTCCGTAGCTCGCCGCGAGAAAACGGAACTCGCTACGCTCGCACCCGACGCGCAGATCAAGGCTCGAGGCCAACAGCGCCGCGCCGCCATAGGCCAGACCGTTGATCGCGCCGAGCAAGGGCTTGGCAAAGGCCGCGACATGCCAGGTGGCTTCGCTGCGGAACGACTGCCGCTGGGCGAGGTCCTCGCTCGACAAGCCGGCCATTTCATGGATATCGGCGCCGGCCGAAAACGCCCGCTCGCCGGCGCCGGTCAGCACCACCGCCTTGACCGTATCGTCCTGTTCGGATTGGCTCAGCGCTTGATCAAGTTCGCTGACCAGGCCAAAGCTCAGCGCATTCAGCTTTTCCGGCCGGTTCAAAGTAATCACCTCGACGGCGTCGTGGCGTTCGACCAGGATGAACTCGTAAGCCATTGCGCGATCTCCGGGAGTGGCGCACGACACTAGCCGCGCCCGCATTCGCGCTCAACCGGTAGATTTGAATGCGGCCAAACCGCCCCGGATCCCTGCTCACGCCTCGAGCAGCAGCGGCGTGAGGATATCGGGATCGGACAGCATCGGATAATGGCCGGTGTCGATCTCGATGTATTTGGCCCCGAGCTTGTCGGCAGTGCGGCGCTGGTGCGCCTCGCCGGGATTGGGCGCGCGGCGGCAGCGGATCACGCGCGCGTTCCAGGACAGCGACCAGAAGCTTTTCACCGCAACCGGCTCTTCCATCGCCGCAATTGGGTGCGGCGTGTAGCGGGCGAGCGCGAATTGGCGCGCCGCCGGATCGAGCCCGGCAAAGCTGCGGTTTTCAGCATCCTCACGTGACGGTCCGACGGAGAGCGCCGTCGTCACCCGCGGCGTCGGGCGGCTGACGATATCGGCGATGCGTTCGCCGTCAAGCAAGGCCAGCGCATCGACAAAGACCAGGCGACCAATGCGCTCGCGCGCCATTTCGGCGGCGCGGCACAACACCATCCCGCCGGCGCTGGTCGCGACGACCACGACATCCTTCAGATCCTCGTAAAACAGCAGATCGGCGATCTCGGCGGCATGGGTTTCGACCGTTATCCCGGCACGCAAGGCCTGGCGGCGATCCCCACAGCCATCGAGCGACGGCGCATAGACGAGGTGCCCGCCGGCGCGCAGGCGAGCAGCCGTCGGCTTCCAGATCCAACCGCCTTGATAGGCCCCATGGATCAGCACATAACTCGCCATGCGCGTTCTCCCTTAGCGTATTTAGCGTATCGCTCGACAGCATAGGCTGACAGTGCCGCAGCCACCAGGGCAGCCCCCGCCGCCACAGAACCCGGCCCCAGGCTGCCGACAAAGCGGCAACGCAGAAGCCGACAGCAAATTGACGGCAGCTTCCGGTTCGGTTGGGCCCGAGCTCAGTCCGGTTTGACCCAAGGAGGCTCCGAGGTCGGGTCGGGCTTTGCCACGGTGATCGCAACCGGAACGGGTTTCGGGTTGGCCGGCGCCGCCCCGTTCCCGACCGGCTTGATTACCGCGCCGTCGAGCTCGACATTGATCTCGAGCAGCGAGGTGTCGCCGGCGCGAGCGACGTTGACGCGCAGCATATCGTCGCGGATCTCAATATAGCGTCCGACAACCTCGAGCAGATCCTTCTGCAAGGCCGGCAGAAAATCGGGCGCCTGTGCGCTCGCGCGTTCGTGGGCCAGCACGATCTTCAGGCGGTCGCGGGCAATCGCCGCCGTATTGCGGCGCTCGGGAAACAGGAAATCGAGCAGCCGCATCACGCCCTGCCAAACAGGCTACGGAAGAACCCGCGGCGCTCGGGCCTAAGAAAGCGCAATTCGCGCGGCTCGCCGAGGAGCCGGGCGACCGCGTCGAGATAGGCTTGACCCGCCGGGCTGCCTTCGTCGAACACGACCGGGGTGCCGGTGTTCGAGGCGCGTAACACCGATTCCGATTCGGGCACCACGCCGAGCAGCGGGATCGACAGGATCTCCTTGACGTCGTCGATCGTCAGCATCTCCCCCTTTTCGACCCGGTCCGGCGAATATCGCGTCAACAGCAAATGGATCTCGACCGGATCGAGGTTGTGCTCGGCGCGACGCGATTTCGAGGCCAGGATGCCGATGATGCGATCGCTGTCGCGCACCGAGGACACTTCGGGGTTGGTCACGATGACCGCGACATCGGCGAAATACAGCGCCGTGATCGCCCCATGTTCGATACCCGCCGGGCTGTCGCAGATGATGTAGTCGAAGCTGTCTTTGAGCTCGTCGAGCACGCGCTCAACACCGTCGCGTTTGAGCGCATCCTTGTCCCGGGTCTGTGAGGTCGGAAAAATGTAAAGGTTGTCGTTGCGCTTGTCCCTGATCAACGCCTGGTTGAGCTTGGCGTCGCCATTGATGACGTTGATGAAATCAAACACCACGCGGCGCTCGCAGCCCATGATCAGGTCGAGGTTGCGCAATCCGACGTCGAAATCGATGACCACGGTCTTGTGGCCGCGCATCGCCAAGCCGGCGGCAACCGCAGCAGCGCTGGTCGTTTTGCCGACGCCGCCTTTGCCGGAGGTAAGCACGATGATTTTTGCTGGCAAAAGACCTCCCCCTTCCCCCGGCGGCCAACGCCGGCGACCCGGTCGCAGCCGCATTCGGGCGACGCTCGACAACTGCCGCCCGACCCTATGATGAGCGTCAATTGGGGGTGATGGTCAACCGGTCATCGACGAGCGCGATTTCCACCGCCAGACCGCGCTGTTGCGGCGGCATTTGCTCGCTGACGAGATAACGGCCGGCAATCGCAACGAGCTCGGCCTCGAAGCGGCGGCAAAAGATTCGCGCTTCGGTGTCGCCGGCGGCCCCGGCCAGCGCACGGCCGCGCAAGGGCCCATAGACATGGATGTTGCCGTCGGCGACGATTTCCGCGCCCGCGCTGACCGCTGCGGTCACCACCAGATCGGTGCCGCGCGCGTAAATCTGCGTGCCTGAGCGCACCGGTTGCGAGATCAGGCGGGCTTTGACCGGTGCGCGGTCAAGCGCCGGTTGCGGGCCAGACGCCGATTGCGCGGCAGGCGGGGCTGGGGCGGGAGCCGCAGTCTGTGGCGGCGCGGCTGACACCGCCGTCGGCTCGGTCACCGCCATCGGTTCGGCGGCCGGTCGCACGCGCCGGGGGCCGGTCGAATTGGGCGCAAAAGCGGCCAGCCCGGCGGCGGCCGCGGCCTCGGCCTGCGCCGGCAAGGCATTCTGGATGCCGACCAGCATCAGCGTGTGGCGACGCAAGAGCTCCCGGGCTTCGGCAAATTCGGCCGCGCTTGCAAACGCTTGCGCATTGCGCAAATCGAGCACGACCGGCGCATTCAGAAAAAACCGTGGGCTGCGGCTGATTTGCTCGGCCAGTTCCGCTTCGAAGGCGGCGTCGCGCAGCATCCCGGCGCGCACCACCATGACTGTGAACACCGCCCCCTGAACGAGACTGGCCGCCATCCGCGCGTTGTGTCCCACCCCTGCCGCACACAGGGGGTTAAACCCAAACCGCGCCCCCTGCAACGGGTTTAACCGACCGGGTCCCCCTACGCACCCCGCCCATGCTGGCGAAGCAGGCGCCAAATGCGCTCGGGTGTGGCGGGGCCCGAGAGTTCGGTGACGCCAAACGGCGCCAGCGCGTCGAGGATCGCGTTGGCAACGGCGGGAAAACCGCCGACCGCACCCGCTTCGCCGCAGCCCTTCACACCCAAGGGGTTGGTCGTGCAGCGCGTATTGCTGAACCCGAGGTCAAACGCGGGCAGGTCGTCGGCGCGCGGCAGCGCGTAATCCATCAACGAACCCGACAACAGCTGCCCTGTTTCAGGTTGGTAAGCAGCGCCTTCGAGCAAGGCCTGGCCCACGCCCTGAGCGATCGCGCCATGCACCTGTCCCTGCGCGATCATCGGGTTGACAAGCACGCCGTAATCGTCGACCGCGGTATAGCGGACCAGGCTGACCCGACCGGTATCGGGATCGATCTCGATCTCGGCGACATGGGTTCCGTTCGGAAAGGTCATCCACTCGCGTGTCCAGGCGTAATAAGTGTCGAGCGGCGTCCCCTTGTCGCGCGCCAGCGCAGCAGCCTCGAACAGCTCGAGCCGGCGGTCGGTGCCGGCCACCGCAAACACCCCGGCGCCGAACACGATATCGGCTTCGGCGGCTTCGAGCGCCTCGGCGGCGATGCGCATCCCCTTCGCGACAATTTCATCCGCCGCGCGCCAAATCGCCGTGCCGCCCATATAGGTCGCGCGCGAACTCCCATGGCCGCCGCCCAATGGGATCAGGTCGGTGTCGCCTTGGACCAGCCGGATGCGCTCGTTTGGAACGCCAAGACGGTCGGCCAGGATTTGCGGAAAGGTGGTTTCGTGCCCCTGGCCGATCGTCTGGGTGCCGGTAATCAAGTCGATAACGCCATCTTCACCAAAACGAATGTCGACATTCTCGCGCGGCGAGCCGCCGGTGGCCTTGATGTGGCAGGCAAAGCCAAGACCGCGCAACCGCCCCTTGGCCTCGCTCGTGCGCCGCCGCGCGGCAAAGCCGGCGATATCCGCGCGCGCCAGCGCCCGCTCCAAGGCGCCGGCAAAATCGCCGCTGTCGATGCGGTTGCCGAGGGCGTTGGTCCACGGCATTGCCGCGGCCGGAACAAGGTTGCGACGCCGCAACTCGCCGCGATCCAAACCCGTCTCGCACGCCGCCCTGTCGATGAGCCGCTCGACGATGTTGACCGCTTCGGCAAAGCCGGGCCTGCGACTGACGCCGACCGGTGCGGTGTTGGTCAACACCGCCGCGACCCGCAACGCAACCTTCGGGATGGCGTAAACCGTGCCGGGCAGATGCACGTATTGAAAGGTTTGGACCCCGCCGGTGCTGACCAGATAGGCTCCGCAGTTTGCCGTACTGTCGATCCGCAATGCCAGAAACCGGCCGCCGGCGTCGAGCGCCAGCGCCGCCTCGGCAACATGGTCGCGGGCTTGGTGGTCGGCCACAAACATTTCGCCGCGGCTCGCCATCCATTTGACCGGGCGCCCGACCCGGCGCGCCGCCCACGGAATGAGGACATGTTCGGGGTAGATGAAATTTTTGGCGCCGAAACCGCCGCCGACATCGGGGGCGACAAGCCGCAGGCCGAAGCCGGCACGCCCAGAGCGCGCGCGGCGTGGTCGCGGGTGTTGTGCAGGCTCTGGGCCGAGACATGCACGGTATAGCCGCCGCTCGCCGCGTCATAGCGGGCGACGACCCCCCGCGGCTCGAGCGGGTTGGTGACGATGCGGTGGTTGTCGAGCCGGAGCCGCACGACATATGCGGCCGCGCCAAGCTCCGTCTCGACCGCCGCCATATCGCCGGCCAGCCAATCGAGGCACAAATTGCCCGGCACATCGTCGGCGATCTGCGGGGCCCCTTCGGCGCGGGCGGCAGCGACCGTCGTTACCGCCGGCAGCGGCTCGTAGACGACATCGACGCGTTCGGCGGCATCGAGCGCCTGTTCACGCGTCGTAGCGACGATCACCGCCACCGGCTAGCCGACATAGCGAACCTTGTCGCTTGCCAGCACCGGTTGCGGGGCAAAGGCGAACGGCTCGCCGGTCTGGGTGTTGGCCACAGCGGTCGGCAGCAGCGGCCCGAGGCCGTCGGCGCGCCGATCGGCCTCGGTCAGAACCGCAAGCACCCCGGCCGCGAGGCGTGCGCGGGCGGCATCGAGCGCAGCGATTCGCGCATGCGCGTGGGGCGAGCGCAAAATTACCGCATGGACCAGCCCGTCAAAACGAAGATCGTCGAGATAGGCGCCGCGACCGGTCAGAAAGCGCAAATCCTCACGCCGCTTGGGTCTGTCGCCGATATTGGCGCGGCGCTCGCTCATCTCGTCCTCCCTGTTGCAATGCTGTTCACGCTGCGCCTCGACGGTCGGCGCGGTCCGGGCGTTTATCAAGGGCGGTGGGGCCGCGAACCGAGCGCCGCCTGACGCGGCGTCGCGTGCGCAGCCCGATCATGCCGCTATCGACCAAGGCGGTAAACGAATGGGCTGACGGCATGGCGATAAAGCTGGTTGTCCCTGGGGCCGACCCGGTCGCGGCGCGTGATCCGGTCGAGCGCGCCTCCGCGATCCTGGAGATCGATCTTGCCGGGATTGTCGCGAACTGGCGCGACCTCGCGGCAGCAAGCACCCCGGCCACATGTGCTGCGGTTGTCAAGGCCGACGGCTACGGTCTCGGCGCGGCGCCGATCGCAGCGGCGCTGGCCGCTGCCGGCTGCCGGCGATTTTTTGTCGCCACCCTCGACGAAGGATTGGCCTTGCGCCGGCATTTGCCGGTTTCAATTGAGATCGCGGTGCTGAATGGTCCGCTCCCGGGCTCGGGCGACGAATTTGTCGATGCTCGGCTGGTGCCGGTGCTGAACGATCCGGAGCAGATCGCGGAGTGGCGCCGGGTTACGGCGGTCCGCGGGCCCGGGCCGGCAATCCGCCATATCGACACGGGTATGGCGCGGCTCGGGCTCACGCTACGCGAGTTTGAACGACACGCCGACGAATTGCGCCGCGACCCGCGGTTCCGCTGGCGAGCGATCATGAGCCATTTGGCCTGCGCCGATGATCCCGCTCACCCGTTGAACCGCGAACAACGGGCGCGGTTTGTCGATCTGCGCCACAAGATGCCCGCAGTCCCGGCAAGTCTGGCCGCGTCTTCCGGCATTTTCCTCGGGCCCGAATACCATTTCGACCTGGTCCGGCCGGGCGCCGCGCTTTATGGGGTCAACCCGCGGCCCGGCCAACCCAACCCGATGCGCCAAATTGTCCGCCTGAAAGCGAGAATCCTGCAGGTTCGCGACGTTGACGCCGGTCAGACGGTTGGCTACGGTGCCACCCACGTTATGGCCGCGGCAGGGCGGTTGGCGACCGTCGCGGTCGGTTATGCGGATGGCTGGTTGCGATCTTTCGGCCGGCGCGGCGGCGGGTCGATCGGGGGTGTGCGCGTTCCGCTTATCGGCCGGGTATCGATGGATCTGGTGGTGTTTGACGTTTCCGCCGTCGCACCCGCGGCGGCGCGTCCCGGTGGGTTTGTCGAATTGCTCGGCGATGAATACGGGGTCGATGCGGCGGCGGCCGATGCCGGGACGATCGGTTACGAAATCCTGACCGCGCTCGGCCGACGCTATCACCGGACTTACCGCCCCGCCACCGCAGCGACGCCGTCATGCTAAAAGCCCTGGCCTCGATCGGCGCCGCTTTTCTCGGCTTTCTCGCGGCGAGCGGGCGGATTGTCATCTTCGCGGCATCGGCGCTTGCCGCCGGCCTGACGCCGCCTTTCTACCTGCGGGTGATCCTGCGCCAGATGCGCGACATCGGCTACTTCTCGCTGCCGGTCGTGGGATTGACCGCGATCTTCACCGGGATGGTCCTGGCGCTGCAATCCTACACCGGCTTCAGCCGGTTTGCGGCCGAGGGTGCGGTGGCGACAGTCGTCGTGTTGTCCGTCACCCGCGAACTCGGTCCGGTCATCGCCGGGTTGATGGTGGCCGGGCGGGTCGGCGCGGCGATGGCCGCCGAGATCGGGACGATGCGGGTGACCGAGCAGATTGATGCGCTGACGACGCTGTCGACCGATCCGCTGCGCTATCTGGTGCTGCCCCGCCTGCTGGCGGGTTTGGTCACCCTGCCGCTGCTGGTGGTGGTCGCCGACGTCATCGGCGTGTTCGGCGGCTATCTCGTGGGCGTCTATAAATTCGGCTTTAACCCCGGAGCCTATCTCGCTCGCACCTGGCAATATCTCGAGACCAACGACGTCGTCTCCGGCCTCATCAAGGCGGCGGTGTTCGGGTTTATCGTGGCGCTGATGGGCTGCTATCACGGCTATCATTCGCGCGGCGGCGCGCAGGGGGTCGGGCAAGCGACCACCTATGCCGTGGTCTCGGCCTCGATCCTGATCCTCGTCTTTGACTACGGCATCACCCAAGCACTGTTTGCGCGATGAACGCGGCGGGCGGCACCATTCCCAAGATCGCCATACGCGGTGTACGCAAATCGTTTGGCCGCAATCGGGTACTCGACGGTATCGATCTCGACTGCGGCGCCGGCGAGAGCCTGATCATCATCGGCGGGTCGGGAACCGGCAAATCGGTGCTGGTCAAATGCATTCTCGGCCTTTTGCGCCCGGATGAGGGGTCGATCCGCATCGACGACGCCGAGACGGTGGGCCTGGGGCGGCGCGCGCGCAAGGCGTTGTTGCAGAAATGCGGCGTGCTGTTTCAGGGAAGTGCGTTGTTCGACTCGCTCAAGGTATGGGAGAATGTCGCGTTCGGGTTGATCCAGGGTCGTGGCATGCCCCGGGACGCGGCGAGAGAGGTCGCGATCACCAAGCTCAGCGCCGTCGGGCTCGGTCGCGACGTCGCGGAATTGCGTCCCGCCGAACTCTCCGGCGGCATGCAGAAGCGTGTCGCCCTCGCCCGCGCGATCGCCGCCGATCCCGAAATCATCTTTTTCGACGAGCCAACCACCGGGCTCGATCCGATCATGGCCGACGTGATCAACAATTTGATTCTCGAATGCGTGCGCGGGTTAGGGGCGACGGCGGTATCGATCACCCACGACATGGTTAGCGCCCGCAAGGTTGGCGACCATATCGCGATGCTGCACAAGGGACAGATCGTCTGGCACGGGCCGGCAACAGAGATCGACCGATCGGGCAACCCTTTTGTCGACCAGTTCATTCACGGGCGCGCCGAGGGGCCGATCCATATGGAAGTCCGGGCCCAATGACCAAGCAACCCACCGCGGACGGGGGAGATTGACGCGATGGCACGCGCGGCGACCCGCTACGCCTGCCAGCAATGCGGTGCGGCATATGCGAAATGGTCGGGTCGCTGCGAGGCGTGCGGCGCGTGGAACAGCCTGATCGAGGAAGCGCCCCGGTCAGCGCCGCCGCGCGGACTTGACCCAGGTGGCGGCCGCGCCCTGGGGTTTGTCGGCCTGACCGGGCCGAGCCGTCTGCCGCCGCGGCGGCAGACCGGCATTGCCGAACTGGACCGGGTGTGCGGCGGCGGGCTGGTTCCCGGTAGCGCGGTCCTCGTCGGCGGCGATCCCGGCATCGGCAAATCGACATTACTGTTGCAGGCGGCCGCAGCGATCGCCGCCGGCGCCGACCGTCCGCAGGCGGTCGCCTATGTCACCGGCGAGGAGGCGATCGATCAGGTGCGGTTGCGCGCCTTGCGGCTGGGCGTGGCGGACGCTCCGGTGTTGCTTGCCGCAGCGAGCAATGTGCGCGACATCCTGGCCTCCATCGACCGCCCGGATGCGCCCGAACTGGTGGTCGTCGATTCAATCCAGACGATGTATCTCGATACGCTCGACAGCGCCCCGGGCACGGTCAGTCAGGTCCGCGGCGCGGCGCAGGAGCTGATCCGAGCGGCCAAACGGCGGGGATTTATCGTCGTCCTGGTCGGCCATGTGACGAAGGAAGGGGTCATCGCCGGGCCGCGTGTGCTCGAACACATGGTCGATACGGTTCTCTATTTCGAAGGCGAACGCAGCCACCGGTTTCGCATTTTGCGCGCGGTCAAGAACCGCTTCGGGCCGACCGACGAAATCGGCGTCTTCGAAATGAGCGAAGGCGGCCTGGTCGAGGTGTCAAACCCGTCGGCCTTGTTTCTCGCCGGCCGACAAGACCACGCGAGCAACGCCGATCTCGAGGGCACACCCGTCGCCGGCGCGGCCGTGTTCGCGGGAATTGAAGGCACGCGGCCGTTGCTGGTCGAGATCCAGGCGCTGGTCGCCCCCTCGGTGCTCGGCACCCCGCGACGCGCGGTGGTTGGCTGGGATGGAACGCGGCTGGCGATGATCACCGCCGTGCTCGACGCGCGCTGTGGGTTGTCGCTCGGGGCTAACGACATCTATCTCAACATCGCGGGCGGGCTGCGCATCGCCGAACCGGCCGCCGATCTCGCGGTAGCGGCGGCGCTTCTCTCGGCATACGGTGAAACGACGATCCCCGAAGACACCGTCGTCTTTGGTGAAATCGCCCTCTCGGGCGAGATCCGCCCGGTTGGGCATACCGAAGCGCGGCTCAAAGAGGCGGAAAAACTCGGTTTTGCCGAGGCCTGGATTCCACCCCCGCGCGGCCGCAAGGGCGCCGCACCGAGCCGTCTGACAAGCGTTGCAATCGGACATCTTGGCGATCTTGTCACCAGGCTTTCGCCGCAGCGCGCGGGCCGGCGCCGTGAGCGGATCGGAGCGCTGCCGTGAACCTGGTCGATCTCGCTGTCCTGGTTATCGTGGTTCTGTCCGCGATATTCGCCGTTGCTCGCGGCTTTGTTCGCGAGGTGCTCGCCCTTGTCGCCTGGGCCGGGGCCGCCCTGATCACGGCCTACGGCTTCGGTGCGGCTACCGGGTTCGCCGCGCGGTTTGTGACGACGCCGCTGCTCGCCGAGCTGCTCGCCGGCGCCGCCTTGTTTTTGGGGTCGCTGATCATATTGACGCTGTTGACCGGCTACGCCGCCCGGCTTGCCGAAGGCAGCGTGTTGACGCCGCTCGACCGGAGCTTGGGCTTGGCGTTTGGCGTGGCGCGCGGCTTGTTACTTGTGTCGATCGCCTATTTTGTGATCGACATAACCTTGCCGCCGAATGACCGGCCGCGCTGGTTAAGCAACGCCAAGAGCGAGCCGTTGTTGGCGCAGGGCGCGGCGATCATTCGCGGCATGCTGCCGGCCTCGCTGCAGCTGAAGAGCGCCGAGGCCGCCGACGAGGCCGACCGGGCGCTGGGTCAGGCCAAGGCGGCGCAGGACGCCATGGGCGCGCTGGCCACCCCGGCGGTGCCGATCCCGCCCAAAACCCAAGAACCGCCGGCCCCGAGCTACAAGCCGGCCGACCAGCGCGAATTGAACCGGCTGATCGACAATGCACATTGACCCGATGTCGAATGAACTCGCAATCGGCGCGGGGAGCGACCATTTCTTGTCGGCAAGTACGAGGATCGCCGATGCCCGAGCCCGATCCCGTCGGCATGACCATCATCGATGCCGCGGATGCGGACCACCTGCATGAGGAGTGCGGGGTGTTTGGTGTCTACGGCCACCCCGACGCCGCCGCGCTGACAGCGCTGGGGCTGCACGCGCTGCAGCACCGTGGGCAGGAGGCGGCGGGCATCGTCGCTTATGATGGCGAGCAGTTCAGCGCCCAACGCGGCATGGGCCAGGTCAGCGACAATTTCAGCTCGAAGGAGGTCATCGGCCGACTGCGCGGGCACACCTCGATCGGCCATGTGCGCTACGCCACGACCGGCGAGGTGGCGCTGCGCAACGTGCAGCCGCTGTTCGCCGATTTCGAGTTCGGCGGGCTGGCGATCTGCCACAATGGCAACCTGACCAATTCCTATCAGCTGCGCCGCCGGCTCGTACACCGCGGCAGCCTGTTTCAATCAACCAGTGACACCGAGGTCATCATCCATTTGATCGCGACCAGTCTCAAAGAGACCGTGGTCGACCGCCTGATCGACGCGTTGCACCAGGTGCAAGGCGCCTATTCGCTGGTGGCGTTGGCCCAGGACGGGATCATCGGTGTACGCGACCCGCTCGGCGTGCGGCCGTTGGTCCTGGGCGGCTCGGTGACGCCTGGATCCTGGCATCGGAAACCTGCGCATTCGACATCATCGGCGCCGATTTCGTGCGCGACATCGAGCCCGGCGAGATCGTCGTGATCGGCGCGGGTGGGCCAAGAAGCCTGTTGCCATTCGGACAGGTCAAAAGCCGATTTTGCGTGTTTGAGCACATTTATTTCGCGCGGCCCGATAGCATGGTCGAGCGGATAAGCGTGTACGAGGCGCGCAAACGCATCGGCCGCGAGCTCGCCCGCGAGAGCCATGTCGATGCCGATATCGTTGTCCCGGTGCCCGATTCCGGGGTCCCGGCGGCGCTCGGGTATTCGCAGGAATCGGGAATTCCATTCGAGTTCGGGATCATCCGCAACCACTATGTCGGGCGAACCTTTATCGAGCCGACCGATCAGATCCGCCATCTCGGCGTGCGCCTCAAACACAACGCCAGCCGGGCCAATCTCGCCGGCAAGCGGGTCATTCTGGTCGATGATTCGATTGTGCGGGGTACCACTTCGATCAAGATCGTGGAAATGGTCCGCCGTGCCGGGGCCCGCGAGGTCCATATGCGGATTTCAAGCCCGCCCACCAGCTACCCGTGCTATTACGGCATCGCCACGCCCGAGCGCGACCAGTTGTTGGCGGCCCGCTACGATGTGGCGGCGATGGCCGCCTATATCGGGGTGGACAGCCTCGCCTTCTTGACGATCGACGGGCTCTACCGGGCGATGGGCGAGCCGCGCCGCAACCCGGCGGCACCGCGCTTTTGCGACGCCTGCTTCACCGGTGACTATCCGATCCCGCCGGTCGATGCCGGCGACGGTAAGGTGTCCGTGCAATTGTCGCTGTTGGCCGAACTCGCCTGAAGGCATGCCGATCTCCACCGAGCCTTCGCCGGCGCCGCGGCCGCTGCTGGGCAAGATCGCGTTGGTCACCGGCGCCTCGCGCGGGCTGGGGGCGGCGGTGGCGGTGCGGTATGCCAGCGCAGGCGCGCATGTCGTGTTGGCCGCGCGCACCGTCGGCGGTCTTGAAGAGGTCGACGACATGATCCGCGCCGGGGGCGGCACCGCTACCCTGGTGCCGTTGGACCTGCGCGATTTCGCCAAGATCGACGAATTAGCCGCGGCCCTTTTCAACCGTTACGGCCGGCTTGATGTCCTGGTCGGCAACGCCGCCGAGTTTGGCGTCTTCTCGCCGCTCAGCCATATCCCTCCCGAGATTTGGTCAAATGTGGTCGATCTCAATCTGACCGCGAATTGGCGCCTCATTCGGGCGATGGATCCGCTGCTGCGCGCCGCTCCGTCTGGGCGCGCAATCTTTGTGACAAGCGCGATCGGACGCGCCAGCCTGGCCTATTGGGGCCCCTATCTGGTGGGCAAAGTCGCGCTCGAGGCGCTGGTGCGAATTTACGCCGCCGAAGTCGCCAACACCCCCGTCCGCGCCAACCTTCTCGACCCCGGGCCGCTGCGCACACGGCTGCGGGCCCGCGCTTTTCCCGGCGAGGACCCTAAGACGTTGCCGCTGCCCGACACCGTTGCCGACCTGTTCGTCGAACTGGCTTCACCCGAATGCCGTCGCAACGGCGAGATTGTCTCGGTGTCCGGAGATCGAATGGGCGGGTAGCGCCGGTCAGCACCGACGGGCCTGCTGGGCGCCGCGCCGGAGTTCATTTCGGTTTGGCCGCGCTGCCTCGCGCCGCAACCGGGCGGTGGCCGGGGGCATGGAAACCGGCGGTTTCGGCTTCTTTCTGGCACATAAACGCGCCGTGCTTGGTCTTGCCATAATAGCGGTCGCCGGCGGTATGGTAGGCCTTCGAGCCGCCGAGATTGACCCACACGACGGTCTCGCCCGGGCAATGCGCTTTGGCCGCCTGCTCGCTTGAAAACTGATTGGCTGCGGCGCTTGGCGCAGGATGCGCTGCGGGCACGGCGCTGGGAGCGGCTGCGGGCATCACTTTTTGGGCCGAGGCCGGCGGCGCTGGAGCCGCAGCCGGAGCGTGGGATGTCGACGTCTGAGCCCAGGCCGGTAGGGCTGCGGTCAAGCCAAGGACTATCAAGATCGCCGTGCTTCTTGCCATTGCCATCTCGCTCACTGATCGAAATGATTGAGCCTTAAGGTGCTTCGCCCGCGCATGCAAGACCGTTGCATGCTTGCCGGTCCACGCCGCCCGATCACTCAAGGGCGCGCCTCGTAAGGGTTCTTGCCACGGCGCAGCATCAGGCGGATCGGCACGCCGGGAAGGTCAAAGGTTTCGCGCAGCGAATTGACCAGAAAGCGGCGATAAGAGTCCGGTAATTCCTCCGGCCTCGACGCGAATAGCGCAAAGGTCGGTGGCCGGATGTTGACTTGGGTTACGTAGCGCAACCTGAGGCGGCGGCCTGCGACGAGTGGCGGCGGATGGCGTTCGACCGCGGCCGCAAGCCAGCGATTGAGTTCGCCCGTGGCAATCCGCCGGTTCCAAATTGCGTCGGCGGCGACAACCGCCTCCATCATTGCTTCCAGGCCAAAGCCGGTCAGCCCCGACACCGGCACCAGCGCAATCCCGTGCAATTGCGGCAAGCTGATCGGCAGCCGCTCGCGCATCGCCCGCAATGCCGCAATTTTCTCGGCGACCGCGTCCCACTTGGTCACCGCCAGGACCGCAGCGCGGCCCTCATCCGCAACCAACCGGGCAATCGTCAGATCCTGTCTTTCGAGGGGCTGCAACGCGTCGAGCACGATAATGACGATTTCGGCAAAGCGAATGGCGCGCATCGTGTCGGCAACCGACAATTGCTCGGGCCGACCCTCGATCCGCGATCGCCTTCGCAACCCGGCGGTATCGACAAGGCGGATTGGACGGCCGCGCCACATCCAGTCGACCGCGATGGCGTCGCGCGTAATCCCAGCCTCGGGGCCGGTCAGCAGCCGCTCTTCACCGAGCAGGCGATTGGCCAAGGTCGATTTGCCGACATTCGGCCTGCCGACGATCGCGAGCGAGAGCGGTTTGTCCGCCGCGACTGGCGGGTTGTTCTGCGGTACGGCGCGCGCGAACGGGACCAGCCGATCGTAAAGTTCGGCCAATCCTTCACCATGGGCGGCCGAGATCGGCACCGGGTCGCCCAGCCCAAGCCCATAAGCCTCGCCGATGCCGGCCATCGCCGCCCGGCTCTCGCTTTTGTTGGCGACCAGGACGATCGGCTTGCCACTGCGTCGCAGCCAGCCGGCGAAGTGTTTGTCGGCCTCGGTGACGCCCTCGCGGGCATCGATCAGCAGCAACGCGACATCGGCCGCCGCCAGTGCACGCTCGGTCTGCGCCCGCATGCGCGCGGTCAGCGAACCGGCAGCGGCTTCCTCGAGCCCGGCCGTATCGATTGCACAAAATTCGAGATCGCCCAGTTGCGCGTCCCCCTCCCGGCGGTCGCGGGTCAGGCCGGGCGCATCGTCGACGAGCGCGGCATGTGTTCCGACAAGCCGGTTGAACAGGGTCGATTTACCGACATTGGGCCGGCCGAGAATCGCTACCGCAAAGCTCATCGGCGACACGCAAGGGGTCAGCGATAGGCAGTCAATTCGCCGTTATCGGTCAATATATAGAGCGTGTTGCCGGCGATAACCGGGTCGACATAAGCACTGCCCGGGATCTCCTCGTGGCCGAGCACCGCTCCGGTATAAGGCGAGACCGATAGCGCCGAGCCGTTGGACGACAGCACGATCAGGCGGTTGCCGCCCAACACCGGCCCGGCCCAGATAATCGGATCTTCCTTTTTCTTCTCGTCTTCAAAGCTCGGCAGCTGGCGCAACCAGCGCACTTTGCCGTATTTGCGGGTGAGGCACAGCAACTCGTTGTCGTTTGTCAGCACAAAGACGTAATCACCCGCCACCCACGGGCCGTGGGTCGCGCCGATATCGAGTTCCCAAACGCGTTCGCCATCGCGCAGATCGATTGCGACCATTCGCCCGGCATGGCTTATCGCATAGACGCGGCCCCGATCGACGACGGGACGGCCGCGAATGTCGGCGAGCGCCGAAACCGCGTCGGCGGGATTGGCCGCGGCGAGGTTGTCGGACCATAAGAGCCGACCGTTTTCCACCGTCAATGCGTCGAGTTCGCCCGAAGAATAGCCGACCACCACGACTTCGCCTGCGACCGCCGGGCTGTCGCCGCCAACCAGAGCAGCGGTTTCAGGCACGCCGTGGTGGCTCCACAGCCGGCTGCCGTCATCGGCGGACAGCACTACCAACTCGTTGTCGACGGTCACGGCGTAAACCCGCCCATCGGCCACCGTCGGGGCGCTGCGCACCGGGGAGCCGACATCGCTCTTCCAGATCACCTTGCCGTTTTTGGGATCGAGCGCCAGCACGCGGGCATAACCCGAGGTGACAAAGAGCCGGTTTTTCCACCAGGCGACACCGCCGCCGAACGAGCTGCCTTCCTCATTGGAGGCCGTTACGTCGATCTGCCAAATCCGGTTGCCGGTCGCCGCATCGTAGGCTCCCACCTGCGAGCCGCCATCCATCGCATAGATGCGGCCGTCGACGACCACCGGCTGCGACAAGACCTGGGTATAGCGCCCCGAACCTTGGCCGACGCTTACCCGCCACACCTGGTGCAAGCTGCGGGGCAGGGCCGGATGTTGCATCACATGGTCGGGGTCGCCGCCGGCTTGCGGCCAATTCTGGTTGACCACGGGCGGCGGCAGGACCACCGGAGTCTTGGCCAGTGCCGGGTCGGGTTTGAGCCGTCGGTCGAGGCTCAAGACCGAAATCCGCTCACCGGGCAGCGGCTGCTTTTTGCTGCCGAACCAGCTGCAGCCGGCGACCAAGGTAATGCCGATCAGAATGACAGCCGCGGCAACACGACGCATCGGGGTGACAAAAGCTCGTTTAGCGGGCCAGCGCCGCCGCCATCTCTGCGGCGCGGGCGCGCAGATTGCGCGGCGCCGACAGATCGTCGGCCAGTCCCTTGTAGATGACCAGCGCCGCTTTGTCGTCGCCGCGTTGCAACTGGGCGGCGGCGATCAGTTCCAACGCGGTCGGACGCCACGGGTCGCCGCTCGCGGTCAGCGGCTCGAGCCGGGAAATGGCCGCCTTGGGATCGGTTTGATCGAAACCCTGCATGACCGAGAGCAATGTCGCCAGTTCCCGCAGGCGTGGGCTCACCGCATCATCGGCGGCGATGCGGTCATAAGCCGCGGTGGCTTGCTTGTGGTCGCCCGAGGCGGCCGCGAGACCGGCGGTTTCGAACGCGGCAAGCATGCCATAACCGCCCTGTTGTCCGGCGAGCGTTGCTAACACGCCCACCGCCTCGCGGGTCTTACCCGCGCGCGCCAATGCCAGCGCACTCGCAAAGCGGGCCGATTGCGCCTGTCGTTCCGCGAGTTGGTGGGACCGCCACGCGGCGATGCCCCCGGCGACGACAAGCGCGACGATGACAAGCGCCACAACGTAGCGCCCATACCGAGCCCACAGCGCCAGCAAGTTGTCACGACGAAGCTCCTCGTCGATCTCGCGGAAGATGTCGCTCACCAACCTGTCCCAACCGCCGGCGCCGCTGCCGGCTAACATACGCGCTCGGTCCGAACCAAGCAAATTCGTCCCGCGCGGGCGCAGCCGGGCGCCGGGCCCGGATGGGGCCGGCTTGACAATGGCTCCGATTTCGGTGCCGTTTAGCCCTCGTTTCCGCCCGAGCTCGAATTATCTTTCGCTGATGCACGCCTACCGGACCCATACCTGCGGGCAACTGCGCCTTAGGGATGCGGGATCCCCGGCTCGCCTCTCGGGCTGGGTGCACCGCAAACGCGACCACGGTCAGCTTCTGTTTCTCGATCTGCGCGACCATTACGGCATCACCCAATGCGTCATCGACGCTTCGTCGCCGTTGTTTGCCGCCGCCGATGCGCTGCGCCTCGAAACCGTGGTGCGGTTGACCGGGCGTGTCACGGCGCGCAGTGCCGATACCGTCAACCCCAATCTTCCGACCGGCGAAGTCGAGCTTGCAATCGAGGCCCTCGATGTGCTCTCGGAGGCCGAGCCACTGCCATTCCCGGTCAACAGCGAGGCCGACTATCCTGAGGATATTCGGCTTGCCTACCGCTTTCTCGACCTGCGGCGTGAGCGGATGCACGCCAATATCATGCTGCGCTCAAAGGTAATCGCGTCGATCCGGCGGCGCATGGTCGAGCAGGGCTTCACCGAGTTCCAGACGCCGATCCTGACCGCCAGCTCACCCGAGGGCGCGCGCGACTATTTGGTGCCGAGCCGGCTGCACCCCGGCAAGTTCTACGCACTGCCGCAGGCCCCGCAACAATTCAAGCAGCTGCTGATGGTGGCCGGCTTTGATCGCTATTTCCAGATCGCACCTTGCTTTCGCGACGAGGCCGGGCGCGCCGACCGCTCGCCGGGCGAATTCTACCAGCTCGATTTTGAGATGTCGTACGTCACCCAGGACGATGTGTTTGCCGCTATCGAGCCGGTGCTCTACGGCATTTTCGAAGAATTCGGCAACGGCCGCCCGGTTACTGCGCCTCCCTTTCCGCGCATCGCCTACCGCGACGCAATCGAGCGCTACGGCACCGACAAGCCCGATCTGCGCAATCCGATCGAGATGCGCGACGTCACCGGCCATTTTCGCGGCTCCGGCTTTCGGGTCTTTGCCAGCATGATCGTAGCCGATGCCGCGGTGCGGGTATGGGCGATACCGGCGCCCGGCGGCGGCAGCCGCGCCTTTTGCGACCAGATGAATTCCTGGGCGCAAGCCGAGGGCCAGCCGGGCCTGGCCTATATCTTTTTTCGCAATGGCGAGGGAGCGGGCCCGGTCGCGCGCAATCTCGGACCCGCGGCGACCGAGACGCTGCGCCAGGAGCTCGAGCTCGGCGATGGCGATGCGGTGTTTTTTGTGTGCGGAGCGCCGCGCGAATTCAGCGCCTTTGCCGCCGCCGCCCGCTTGCGTATCGGACGTGAGCTCGGCCTGACGCGCGAGCGCGAATTCTCTTTTTGCTGGGTCGTCGATTTTCCCATGTACGAGCGCAACCCCGAGACCGGGCTGATCGAATTCAGCCACAATCCGTTTTCGATGCCGCAAGGCGGTCTCGAAGCGCTCGAGACCCGCGATCCGCTCGACATCCTCGCTTACCAATACGACATCGTGTGCAACGGCGTCGAATTGTCGTCGGGAGCGATCCGCAACCACCGCCCCGAGATCATGTATAAGGCCTTCGCGATTGCCGGCTACAGCGCCGCCGAAGTCGAGAGCCGCTTTTCCGGCATGCTCAACGCCTTTCGTTACGGTGCTCCACCTCATGGCGGTTCGGCCCCCGGGATCGATCGCATCGTGATGCTGCTTGCCGACACCCCGAACCTGCGCGAGGTTGTCGCGTTCCCGATGAACCAACAGGCGCAGGACCTGCTGATGAATGCGCCGGCCCCGGTCCCGGCCGAGCGGCTGCGCGA
Source organism: Alphaproteobacteria bacterium (assembly GCA_021324875.1). Taxonomy (GTDB): domain Bacteria; phylum Pseudomonadota; class Alphaproteobacteria; order ATCC43930; family CGMCC-115725; genus AP-15. The sequence continues at coordinate 9,772 of JAJPIH010000438.1, read as the reverse complement.
GCTTCATCTGAAACTGGACTTGCCTCCCCAGCGGGAGACAAAGCCCTGAGGCCAGCCCTCGCCCGCGCCGATCGCCGGCGCGTAGGATTGCCACCGGCGGTGAGGGCGGTTCTGATCGCCCTGCTCGCGATGCTGCCGGCCGCTCGCGCCCATCCGGCGGAGATCGCCCCGCACCGCGCCCTTTACACGATGACCCTCGGCTCCACCGCATCCGATTCCGGCGTGATCGGTGCGACCGGCGCGATGGAGTATGAATGGGGTGAGGCGTGCGGCGGATGGACGATCGTGCAGCGCTACCGGCTGCGAATGCGTTATGCTGAAGGCAGCGATGTTGAAATCGCTTCGAGCTTTGTGACTTGGGAATCAAAGGACGGTTTGCGTTATAACTTCAACCAGCGGCAGACGCGCAACGGTAAACTCGAACAGGAAATTCGCGGCAACGCCCAACTCGATGGCCCAGGAAAAGGCGGCCATGCGGTGTTTACCAAGCCGCGCGCGCAAACCCTGACCCTTGCTCCCGGCGTATTGTTTCCCAGCGCTCACACGATATTGCTGATCAACCAGGCCGAAGCCGGCGCCACCTTTGTGACACGCCAGGTGTTCGACGGCTCCAGCGACGAGAACGCGGTCCAGGTCTCGGCGGTGATCGGCGCAAAGCTCGTCACCAAGCCCCCGACCGCCGAGCCCAATGCGCTGCTCGACCGGCCGGGCTGGCGGGTGCGGCTCGCCTTTTTTCCCGAGGATGCCCGCGCCGAGGAGCCTGATTACGAACTGGGCATGGATCTGCTCGACAACGGCGTCTCGCGCAACATGGTGATCGATTACGGCGATTATTCGATCCGGGCCAAACTCGACGATATCGAGCCGATCGCCAAACCCGTTTGCTGAGGATGGCGTCGAACCCGTCAGTCGCGGTTGGAGCGGCCGGTGCGCGACAGCGATTGCGCCGGCGGCCGATCAGTTGCGGCCGGTGCCGCGCCATAGCGGAGGGCATCGGCGCCGAGCCGGTCGCGGATCGCATCGATGGCGGCGTCAAGCCGCCGCGGCTGACCGAGGTCGCGCTCGAACAAGGTCGGCAGATCGGCCTCGGCCTCGTCGACAAGCCCGCTGGCGCCGACCCCGACCAATCGAAAGGCGGTCGAGCCGTCGGCCTCGGCGGCCAGCAACGGCTCGGTGACACGCAACATCGTCGTGGCAATTTGGGTCGGTTCGGCGAGGCGCCGTGACCTGGTGCGCAAGCGGAAATCGGCGGTTTTGAGCTTGAGGGTAAGGCCGCCGGCGGCAAGCCGGGCCGCCTTGAGATGAGCCGAGACCCGCTCGCACAACGGCCGCAACACCGCGGTCAACACCGCCAGATCGGCCACGTCTTGCGCCAATGTCGTTTCCGCCGAAATCGAACGCGCCGGCGCCTGAGCGACCACCGGTCGGTCATCGAGCCCGTGGGCAAGGCGGAAGAGATGCCCGCCGAGGCGGCCATAGCGCGCCGTCAATTCGCTCTCGCCGAGCGCCACCAACTGCCCGATCAAGGCGATCCCGTCGGCGGCGAGCCGCCGTTCTAGCGCTGTACCCACGCCCCACAACAGCGACACCGGCCGATTGGCGAAGAAAGACGGCGCCTCGACCCGGCTCAGCACCGCGAACCCGCGCGGCTTGTCGAGATCGGAGGCGATTTTGGCGAGGAACTTGCTGTCGCTGAGCCCGATCGACAAGCTCACTCCCAGCCGCTGCTCGACCCTGGCAGCGAGCCTGGCCAGCGACTGCGCCGGCACCGCCCCGTGCAACGCCGAGGTCCCGCGCAGATCGAGAAAGGCCTCGTCGATCGAAACCGGCTCGACGAGCGGGGTCAGCCGCCGCATCTCTTCACGCACCGCCCGTCCGACATCGCGGTATTTGGCCATGTCGGGACGGACCACTTCGGCGTCGGGACAGGCGGCGAGCGCCTTGAACATCGGCATCGCCGAGCGCACGCCATAGAGCCGCGCGACATAGCAGCAAGCAAGCACGACCCCGCGCTTGCCGCCGCCGACAATCACCGGCCGATCGGCGAGTTCGGGCCGGTCACGCTTTTCGATCGTCGCGTAAAAGGCATCGCAGTCGACATGAGCGATTGCGAGCTCGGCGAGCGCCGGATGGCCGACAAGGCGCGGCGAACCGCAATCCGAGCATCGCCCGCCGGGCGGTGGCCGCGCAAAGAGTGCACTGCAATCACGACAAAGCGTATTCATGCCGGGCTCGGCGGCCATAGCCACGCCGCACCCCGCACTCCGCTCGCATCGCCGAAGCGCGGCGCCAACAGTCGGGTATCGACCCGGTCGGAGAAAATGTAGCGGGTCCAGCGGCGCGGCACTTCGCGGTAGAGCGCCGCGATTGCGGAGAGCCCGCCGCCCAGGACGATCGCCTCGGGATCGAGCACATTGACGACCGCTGCCAGTCCTCGCGCGAGCCGGTCGAAATAGCGATCCATCGTCGCACCGCACAGAGCGTCGCCGGCCGCGGCGCGAGCGGCGATTTCGGCGGGGGCCAAGGCGTCGCCCGTACGGCGCCGATAGTCGGCGCCGAGCCCGGGACCGGACAGAAACGTTTCGATGCAGCCGTGCCGGCCGCAATAGCAGGAGGGCCCTGGCAGCTCGTCGGCTGCCGGCCATGGCAACGGATTGTGCCCCCATTCGCCCGCTATCGCGTTGGCGCCGGTCAGAACCCGGCCCTCGATCACGACACCACCGCCGACCCCGGTTCCGACAATAACCCCAAACACCACCTCGCATCCCGCGGCCGCCCCGTCGGTGGCCTCGGACAAGGCGAAGCAGTTGGCGTCGTTGGCGAGCCGCACCGGCCGGCCGAGGGCGTTTTCGAGGTCGCAGGCCAGCGGGCGGCCGTTGAGCCAAGTCGAATTGGCGTTCTTGACCAAGCCTGTGGCGGGCGCGATCGCTCCCGGCATGCCGACCCCAACCGACAGCTTCTCGCCGATCTCCTGTTCGAGCTCTCCAACGATTTGAGCGACGGCGGCGAGCGTGCGCGGGTAATCCCCGACCGGGGTCGGTCTGCGCCGGCGGAGGCGGATGGCACCCTTGGTATCGACCGCCGCCCCCTCGATCTTGGTGCCGCCCAGATCGATGCCGATGCGAAATTGCGTGGTCATTGCCCAGCCGGTTGCCCCCGAAGACGCGTGTCACTCACCGATTATTAAGCCCCCTCCGGTAGAGCAGCGCCGTGAAGAAGGCGAAGCCGGGGCCGCGCTCTCGTCGAGATAACATGGGCGAATCCACTCTGTGCAGTCGTTTCATAGCGCCAAAGCCATGAGCAGCGAGATAAGGGAGGAGGCGCCGCCGCCGCGACGGCGGAAGGTATTGATCGTTGAGGACAACGAACTCAATATGAAGCTGTTTAACGACCTCTTAACCGCCCATGGTTATCACACCTTGCAAACCAAGGATGGCTACGAGGCGTTGCTCTTTGCCCGCCAGCATCATCCGGATTTGATCCTGATGGATATCCAGCTTCCGGAGGTCTCGGGACTTGAGGTGACGCGGTGGCTAAAGGCCGACGAGGATCTCCGGCAAATCCCGGTAATTGCGGTCACCGCTTTCGCGATGAAGGGCGATCGAGAAAAAATTTGTGACAGCGGCTGTGAGGCTTATATAGCTAAGCCGATCTCGGTAGCCCGGTTTCTCGAAATCGTCGAACAAACCCTTGCAACAAGGGCGTAGTCACCAGCATCTTTCAGGCGGGGTCTCGACATGACGGGACGTATTCTGATCGTCGATGATCTGAGTATCAACGTCAAGTTGCTCGAGGCCAAGCTTTCAGCTGAATATTTTCAGGTGCTGACGGCCTCAAACGGACAAGCGGCGTTGGAAATCGCCGCGGCCGAACTGCCCGACGTGGTCCTGCTTGACGTGATGATGCCGCATATGGACGGTTTTGAGGTTTGTCGCCGGCTCAAAACCGAACCGCGCACCGCCGACCTGCCGGTGGTGATGGTCACCGCGCTCTCCGATACCGCCTATCGGCTGCACGGACTCGAAGTGGGCGCCGATGATTTTCTGACCAAACCGGTCTCCGACATCGCGCTATTCGCCCGGGTGCGGTCGCTGGTGCGGTTGAGGCGTTTGATCCAGGAATGGCGACTGCGCGACGAGATTTGCGGCCACTTTGGTGGCGGTCCGCCCGCCGCCCTCGACCACGGTCCGGCGCGGATTATGATCGTCGAGGAAGACCCGCTGGCCGCGGCCCAAATCGCCAGCCCACTCGCCACCCACAAAGTGACAGTCGCGGCCAATTGCGCGGCGGCGCAGGCGCAGCTGGGCCGCGATACCGATCTTGTCATCGCCAGCCTCACCCCCGACGATCGCGACGCGCTACACTTTGTTTCCTATTGCCGTGCCAGCGAAGCGCTGCGGCAGACGCCGATCCTCTTGATCGCCGGGGAGCGCGATCTGCCCCGTCTGGCCAAAGGCCTCGATCTCGGCGCGAATGATTATCTGGTTCGCCCCATCGATCCCAATGAGCTGGTCGCGCGCACCAACATTCAACTCCGAAGGCGCCGGCTGCAACACAGCCTCGATCAGAATTATCGCCGCAGCCTGGCCCTCGCGCTCACCGACGAACTGACCGGTCTCTACAACCGGCGCTACCTCTTTGCCCATCTCGACAAATTGATCGCGCGCGTCAATGGCGACGGGGTCGCGGCGGCACTGTTGTTGTTCGATATCGATCATTTCAAGCGGGTCAACGATACCTACGGCCATCCGAGCGGCGACACGGTCTTGCAGCAAATCGCACGCCGCGCGCGCGACAGCGTGCGCAGCGACGATCTCGTCGCCCGTCTCGGCGGGGAAGAATTCGCGGTGGTCATGCCCGAGACCGGGCTCGACATCGCCGCAACCGTCGCCGAGCGGCTGCGCAGCGCCGTGGCGGACCACCCGTTTCGGCTCGGTGACGGCGACGCGACCTGTTATCTAACCGTCAGCATCGGCGTGACCGCGACCCATGCCGGATGCGACGACCGCGACCGGCTGCTCAAACGCGCTGACACCGCGCTCTATGCCGCCAAGGCCGGCGGGCGAAACCGCGTCGTTGCCCGCGACCGAGAGCCGGTACCGGCGCTCGAGATAGCCTCGCGCGCCGGGGCGTCGGTAAGCCTCTAGCGCCGATCGGCTCGGTCGCGGCTCGACAGCATTGCGTCTCCGGCAAAAGACGGCGACACAAGGCCGGAAGCAAAATTGCCGCGGCCGCCGACCGTCCGGACCGGTTTTACCGACGCCCCCGCTCCACAACAAATATCTACAAAGCTGCCATTCGCGTTTCAGGCGATCAAGCCGCAGAATTTGCCGGCATTCTCGCAGGTGATCTTGTGAACCGTCTCAGGCGGCAACCCGATAAGCTCCTCGGCGATATATTTGGAGGATTTATATTTGCAGGCTTCCGGCCTGACACCGTCCGGATGCGGGTAATGCGAGCCCCACATCAACGTCTCGACCCCGATTTCCTCGACCAACCGTGCGTCGATCCGGTCGCATTGGAACGTCGCCCGGCATTGTCCGCGCCAGTATTCGATCGTTCTTCCTCCATCCTGCCGATTCCATTCTGCGCCGGCCGTGCCCGTCGGAACAGCCGTTTTTCCGCGCCTCGGCCGCGCCGACGCCGCATTCCTCAGGTCCGCAATCGCACCACCCCGCACGCCGTCGGTGGCCGCGATGCGACCTCGCGGTCGGCGCGATTGCGCCCGGGTGCCGCAGTGGCGTAACTCTCCCGATGCAGCCCCGGCCGCGCCCGCTGACGGGCCCGATTTGGCGCCGCGCCAATTTCTCACCCCTCGTAACGGCCGATGCCCTCAGACCTGACCCTTCCGCACCTTGACCAGATTGAATTGCTGCCGCCCATCACTGATGCGCCTCCAAGCGAGGAAGCCGTACGCGAATTTGCGGCGGCGGTGTTGGCCAAGCTGACCTTGGCGGTCGGCAAGGCGGTTCCCGCCGCGACCGACCGCGACTGGTTTATTGCCACGGCGCTTGCCTTGCGGGATCGCGTGATCCATCGCTGGCTGGCGGCCGAGCGCAACAGCCAAGCCAAGGGACGTAAGCGCGTCTACTACCTGTCGCTCGAATTCCTGCTCGGGCGGCTGCTCAACGACGTGGTTGAAAACCTGCGCATGACCGAGCTGGTTCGGATAGCGCTGGGCGACCTCGGCGTCGACCCCGAACGCATGCGTCTGGCCGAGCCCGACGCCGCGCTCGGCAATGGCGGGCTCGGGCGGCTGGCCGCCTGCTTGATGGACAGCATGACCGCGCTCGGCATTCCCGCCTGCGGCTATGGCATTCGCTATGACCACGGCCTGTTTCGCCAAGTCCTTATCGACGGCTGGCAACAGGAATTGCCGGAACAGTGGCTGTCGTTCGGCAATCCGTGGGAATTCGAGCGCCCGGAGATCGTCTATGACGTCAATTACGGCGGCTCGGTCGACCACGTCGAGGCCAAGGGCCGCAGCCATGCGGTCTGGCGCCCCGCGGAGACGGTGCAGGCGGTCGCCTACGACACGCCGATCGTCGGCTGGCGCGGCCGCCACGTCAATTCTCTGCGGTTATGGTCGGCGCGCGCGACCGACCCGCTGCGGCTCGATGTCTTCAACGAAGGCCACCATGTCGCGGCCTTTGAACAGCAGGCGCGCGCCGAGGCGATTTCCAAAATCCTCTACCCCGCCGACAACACACCGGCGGGGCAGGAATTACGCCTGCGGCAGGAATATTTCTTTGTTGCCGCCTCGATCCAGGACCTGATCCACACGCATGTGCAAAATCACGGCAATATATTTGCGCTGCCGCAACAAGCGGCGATCCAACTCAACGACACCCATCCGAGCATCGCGATCGCCGAATTGATGCGAGTGCTGGTCGACCGTTACCGCGTCTCCTGGCAGAGTGCGTGGCGCATCACGCAAGCGACCTGCGCTTATACCAATCATTCGCTCTTGCCGGAGGCGCTGGAAAGCTGGCCGGTCGGGTTGTTCGGCCGCCTTCTGCCGCGGCATCTTGAGATCATCGAAGCGCTTGACCACGACCTTCGCACCGCGGCGAGCGCAGCGGGCATGGCGGAGGGGAGCCAGGAATTCGTCCCGCTTCTGATCGATCGCGGCGACGGAGGCCGGGTGCAAATGGGCAATCTTGCCTTTCTCGGCTCTCACCGGGTCAACGGCGTCTCGGTGCTGCACACCGAATTGATGCGGCGCAGCGTGTTCGGGGCGTTTCACCGCCTTTACCCCGACCGGATTGTCGATGAGACCAACGGGATTGCGTTTCGGCGTTGGCTGCATCAAGCCAATCCGGCCCTGACGGCGCTGCTGGTCGATGCGTGCGGGGTGGAAACCCTCGACGACCCGGCGGCGTTGAGCCGCCTCGCCAAGCTGGCCGACGATGCCGCGCTGCGCCAGCGCCTAGCCGCGATCAAGCGCGCCAACAAGCGAAGCTTCGTGCGCATCGTCAGCGACCGGCTCGGAGTGAGGCTCGACCCGACGGCCCTCTTCGACGTCCATATCAAGCGGATCCATGAATACAAACGGCAGCTGCTGAATTTGCTCGAGACGATCGCGCGTTATCACGCCATTCTCGTGGATCCCGGCCATGACTGGGTGCCAAGGGTCAAGATTTTCGCCGGTAAGGCGGCGCCGAGTTACGCCGAGGCCAAGCTGATCATCAAACTCGCCAACGACCTCGCACAGATGATCAACAATGATCCGCAGGTCGGCGATCGCCTCAAGGTGGTCTTCATTCCGAACTACAATGTCAGCCTCGCGGAGATCATCATCCCCGCCGCCGACCTGTCAGAGCAGATCTCGACCGCTGGAATGGAAGCGTCGGGCACCGGTAATATGAAGCTGGCGCTCAACGGCGCGCTGACCATCGGCACCCTCGACGGGGCCAATATCGAGATCCGCGATCGTGTCGGAGCCGACAACATCATCATATTCGGCTTGACCGCCGAAGGCGTGGCCGCACGCACGCAGTGTGGTCTCGATGCGAGCGCGGCGATCGCCGCGTCACCTGAACTAGCGCGCGCCATCGCGGCATTGGAAACCGGAGAGCTTTCGCCCGACGAGCCGCATCGCTTCCACCGTCTGGCCGATCGTCTGCGCCATTCCGACCGTTTTATGGTGGCCGAGGATTTCGCCGCCTACCGCGCGGCCCAGCAACAGATCGACACGCTATGGCAAGATCCTCGGCGCTGGGGCCGCATGGCGATTATGAATATTGCCGGGATGGGGTGGTTTTCGTCGGACCGTACCGTTGCCAACTACGCCCGCGATATCTGGGAGGTTCCGCTTCCGGCCTGACCGGCAGGCGGCGCGCCGCTGGCCGCAACCCTGCGCGGAAGATCAGCGGGGCCGCTCGCCCCGACCCCGGGTCGAGATCTGCGGCAGACCTGGACGCGCGGCGCCAGCCGGCGAGCTGCCACCAACACGAGCCTCAGCCGTGATCCGTCCGCGCCAGCCTCGCACGGAGGAGGGCGGGCGGTTGAGGTGTTGCCGGGCCGGCCGGCAGACCAATAGGTTATGCGGCCTGTGCGTCTTCAAGCACCATCGCCGCGCATTTCTCGCCGATCATGATCGACGGTGCGTTGGTATTGCCGCCCGGCACCTGCGGCATAATGGAAGCGTCGGCGACACGCAGCCGCTCCACGCCATGGACCCTGAGGCGCGGATCGACAACCGCATCGACGCCGCGGCCCATCCGACAGGTCCCGACCGGATGCAAGTTGGAAACGCCGCGCACCCGGATCTCTGCGATCATGTCCTCGTCGCTCTGGCATTGCGGGCCGGGGAGCACCTCCTCGCCGGCGAACGGTGCGAGCGCCGGCTGCGCGGCGATCTTGCGCGCCAGTCGGGCGCCGTAGATCAACGCGCGGAAATCGTATTCGCTGGCCAGAAAGTTGAAACGAATGGAAGGCGGCGCGAACGGGTCGGGGCTTTTGATCCGCACCGTGCCGCGACCTTCGGGGCGAAGATGCACCGGGCTCAATGTAAACGCCGAAAACGGGTGCGGTTTGATCCCCGTGCGCAGCCGCTCGACGGCGCTCCAACCGAACATGTTGATCTGCAGATCGGGAGTTTCGAGCCGCGGGTCGCTTTTGACAAAGGCACCCGCATAAATGCCGGCATTCGACAGATGCCCCGAGCGGCTCACCGCATATTGCACCGCTGCCTTGGCCTTGATCAACGGACTGCGCGCCAGATCGTTGATCGTAACCGATTGCTTGCGGCGCCAAACCAGATAGGTGTTGAAATGGTCGTGTAAATTGGCGCCGACGCCAGGGATTTCGCGAATGACCGGGATCCCGAACTCGCGCAATAGGTCACCGGGGCCAATCCCCGAGAGCTGGAGCAGCTGCGGCGAACCATACACCCCGCCGGAAACGATGATTTAACCACGGGCGTGGGCGACCTTGCGGCCCTGCGGGGTCTGATATTCGACCCCGATCGCGCGGACGCCGTCGAACAGGATGCGCGTCGCCTGCGCTTCGGTCTCGACCGTCAAATTGCCGCGTCGCCGGGCCGGGCCGAGATAAGCGCGCGCCGAGCTCCATCGGCGCCGGTTGCTGGTTGTCGTCTGATAATAACCGGCCCCCTCCTGTCGGGCGCCGTTGAAATCGTCATTGGCGGGCACCCCGGCTTCGATCGCAGCCTTGACCATCGCATCGCCGAGCGGACAGCGCACCGGGTTCGAGACATGCAATGGACCGCCGGTGCCGTGGAATTCGTTCTCGCCGCGCTCCTGGTCCT
>JAJPIH010000063.1 GCA_021324875.1 Alphaproteobacteria bacterium | reverse complement strand
TTGCCGCCGAGACCGCGATGGCGCCCTTCGAGGCGGGCGAGCGTGGCGCCGGAAAAGGCGGTCGGCGAGGGTGCGGCCAGGGCCTCGATGATCCGCGCATGCGAGCGCTCGGCCGCGGGCAAGCCGCCGACCACCGCTTCGGGTTGCGCGGAATAAGCGCCGCTGTCCATCTGTTCGAGGGTGTTGACGGTCGGCAGCACAAAGGCGGGGCCAAAGCGGCGCGCCAGCCAGGCGAGCGCACGGGTCCGAAAGCCCGGGCGCAGCTGCGGCACCCGCCGGCCGAGCGCGGCGAGCTTCTTCTGCCAGAACTCGGCATGGGCCCGCTCGACCGCCGCCAGGCGCCGATAAACCTCGGCCAGTTGCGGGTTTTTTTCGGCCTGCGACAGGGTCTCGTAGAGGGCGGCGCCGTCGACCTCGCCCTGCAGATTGGCGGTATAGCGTTGGGTCGGATCGGGGGCGGCCATCGACACCTCGAGGAAGGGCTATGACGAGGCAAACGTCACAACCACGCCGGTTGCGGCGTCGGGGGGATGCGCAAACGGCGCTTCGAAATGCACGACCTCGCCGGGTTGCAGCTTCGCCTTGGGCGGATCGACGGTCTCGAATTGCACCTCCTTTTGGGCCGCGTCTTCAAGCACGATCCGCAAGCGAGGCACGTCGCGCGCGACATTGCCGCGATTGGCGATGTCGCCGGCGACAATGATCCCGGCGGCGGTGCGGGCCGGCGCGACAGTGCGGATCACGAGCCCGGGGGCGGCGGCATTCGCGGTCTGGTCCGCGGCGGCGCCGGCTGCGGCGGGCGCCGGCCGGTGATTGGCGATGAATTGGTGGCGCACCAGCACAACCCCGGCGATCACGATCAGCGCCAACAGCAACACGGCGCCAAGGCTGGCGAGGGTCGAACCCTGCCGCGCCGCCCGGGCCGGCGCGGGTCGGGATGGCGGCGGTTCGACCGGCGGGATCGCCGCCGCCGGCGGCTCGAGGTTGGGCGCGGCGGCGGGCTCTTTGCCGAACTCTGCGAAAAATTCTTTGCCCAGCTCCGGGCGCGGCTCTTTGCCGGGGTCGAAATCGCGCTGCCGGTCGGCAGCCGCGGCCGCCGCCGCATCGTCGGGCGCGGCGCCCCGGCCGGGAGCCGCCTCGTACCACAAATAGCCGCAATTGGCGCAGCGAACCGTGCGTCCGGCCGCGCCCTCAAATTCCGGCTCGGCGACGCGGTAACGGGTCGCGCAGGCAGGGCAGGTCAGGATCATTGCCGCGATGGCGCCTCCCTGGCGGGACAAACTCGGCCCTCACACCGCTTCAAGCCGCGATGACCGACCCGCCATGGCGGGCCAATCCCCGCAGATGGTGATCGGCATCGCCAAAGGTCGCATCGATCATCGTCATCCGCTTGAAATAATGGCCGACCTTGTATTCCATCGTCATGCCGATGCCGCCATGCAGCTGGATCGCCTGCTGGCCGACAAATTTGCCCGAGCGCCCGATCTGAACCTTGGCCGCCGACAACGCCTGACGCCGCTGTTCGGCATCGTCCTCACCGGCCATCATCGTCGCGAACATCGCCATGCTGCGCGCTTGCTCGAGCGCCACCAGCATATCGACGGCGCGATGCTGCAGCACCTGAAAGGAGCCGATCTCGCGCCCGAACTGACGGCGCGTTTTGAGATATTCGACGGTCAGTTCGTGCATGACCGCCATCGTCCCGACCGCTTCGGCGCAGAGTGCGGCGATGCCCTCGCCGACGACGCGCTCGACCAGCGGCAGGCCCGCGCCCGGCTCGCCGAGCACCGCTTCGGGTCCAACCCTCACCCCGGCCAGCGTTACCTCGGCGGCGCGCAGCCCGTCCTGGGTCGGGTAGCCGCGGCGCGTCACCCCGGGTGCGGCGGCATCGACCAGAAAGACGCCGATCCCGTCGCGGTCGCGCTGGCCGCCGGCCGTGCGAGCGGTCACCACCAGCTTGTCGGCGCTGTCGCCGTGCAAGACGACTCCCTTCTCGCCGTCGAGAACCCAGCCCGACCCGTCGCGCCGCGCGGTCGTGGCGACATCGGCCAGGTTCCAGCGCGAATGCCGCTCGGTCTGGGCCAAGGCCAAGACCAGCCCGCCCTCGGCGATCTTTGGCACGAGCTCGGCGCACAGCTCGCGGCTGCCGCCGTGGCGCAGAAAGCCGCCACCCAGCACCACGGTCGCGAAATAGGGTTCGAGCGCCAGGGCGCGGCCAAACGCCTCCATGACCAGCATCGTCTCGACCGCACCGCCGCCCGAGCCGCCATGTTCCTCGGCAAATGGCAGCCCGAGCAGGCCGAGTTCGGCATATTGCGCCCAGAGCTCACGGCTCCAGCCGTCGGGGCCTTGCGCATAGGTCCGGCGCTGCTCAAAGGCGTAGCGTTCGCCGATCAGCCGATCGAGGCTTTCCTTGAGCAGCCGCTGCTCTTCGCTCAGGTCAAAATCCATCAATCCTCCTCCGCGCCGTGTGCGGCTGCGCAAAAGTCGCGCCAGGCTCGGGCGGCGTGGCGCCGGGCATCCACGGGCATCGGCAAGACGCCGGCATCAGGGCTCACAAGCCCAGGATCGCCTTGGCGACGATGTTTTTCTGGATCTCGTTGGTGCCGCCATAGATCGAGGTCTTGCGCCAATTGAAATAGGTCGGGGCGATCGGGCCGGCCCATTCGGGGCCGATCGGCGGCTCGTTCCACCGCTCGTCGTCCTCGCGCTCGGGCTGGTAGGGCATCGCATAGGGGCCGACCACCTCCATCAG
>JAJPIH010000168.1 GCA_021324875.1 Alphaproteobacteria bacterium | reverse complement strand
GGCGACCGTCGAGAGGTGAGGGTGAAAAATCTCTGCATCCTGATCAGCCCCGATGGACGATGGATGGTTGAGGACAGCGCGGAATTTGCCGCCGCCATCGGCGATGCGCATCCGGATTACGATGCCGCCATGTTTGCGGTGAAGAATCTCGGCTTTATCAGATTTCAGATCCTCGACCAATCGGTCATCGAAATCGAGCTGCATCCCTATACCGTCGAGTTGCCGGCGTTGCTGGCGGTCCAGCAACAAATGCTGGTTTCACAAGTCGGACTGTTTCGGATCCGCTATTTGGACAGTGAATGGCGTTCTGAAATTCTCTCTTCAGGCGAGCTCGCCGCCGCCCGCTTGTCGGAATTGTGCGCCCCGAACTTCGCGCCTACGCTCAAAGAGCGGTTTCTGGTCGAGCCGCAGGATTATTCTCGGCTGTTTGATGGTGGCGACGGCCCGCTGCACCTCCTGGCGCAGAAATGGCGCGTTTCGTTTGGCCATTTCGATCCGACCGTGATCTCGTTTGCGATCAAGCATCAGATGCTGTCGCGCATGATGATTTTCGGCATCAAACCCGATCTCACCGATCCCGTTTTCCGCTTTATCGGTGATGGATTTGGCTGGTTGCAGCGGGATTACCAGTTCCACGGGATCGGCGAGCGGGTCGAGAACCAGCCTGATCACGACTACGGCGAATGGGTGTCAGAATTCTATCGCAGTGTCGCGCGCACCGGTCGGCCCCGCTACGATTTGGTCAGCGCTGCGATCCGAACGCCGTCGCGCGAAGGCGCATTGTTCGTTTCGCGCTACGAACGGCTGCTGCTCCCCTGGAAGACGTCCTCGGACGAGATCCTCGTATCGATGTTGTCAAAACGGCTCGATGCCGACGACGATACCGAGCGATCTGCGCTTGATGAGAAAAAGCCATCCCGCAAGATCGCGGCAAAATCCTTGTAAGCGTCGGCCGCGGTAACGCTCACCAGCACATTTTCGAAAGCGCCGGTTGGAGCGCCGGGAAAGATGATGCTGCGGCTTTCGCGTTTGTATCCGTAGCCGGCCGCAACCCCCTTTTCCACCAGGACCGGTGCGACGATTGAAATACCCCAATCGATTGGCCAGCGCGCCAACGCATAGGCGCGCCCGAGCCGTGGCAGAAGTTGCGACAGCCTTTGGCCGCGATAGTCGGGACGAACCCAGGCCGAGCCGCCGTAAACGACCACGCCGGTAACGAGCCTGGCGTCCGCCGCGGTGACGATGCAACGTTCAACATTGTCTCGCCGCCCGTACAAGAGCTCGTCGACCTCCTGTTCCAAGGTGGAATTGGGCCAATAATAAACGCGGCCGGCATGGGTCGCGACGATCTCACCCTGCTCGTTCTCGCCGGCCAGCCAATAAGAATTCTCCGGAGTGAGATCGCTCATTTCAGGATTGAACAGCCGCATCAACGGGTACCAGGTTCCATTCGCGACTTTTTGCCGGTTCAGATAGAGCAGCTCGTCGAAATCATGACGCAGGCGCAGCCTGATACCGATGCGGCGCGCCGCTTTGTCGCCTTCAAGTACAAAGGAAGACAGGAGCTGGGCTGGACCGTGCTTGACCGTCAGCGCATCGGGCAGGCGCTGATTGTTGGCCGGAACGATATTCGGGTAAATCAACGACATCGAACGCTCCCCTTGCTCCTGGCGGCGGGATCGCGTAGGCGCCGGGACGCCGTCGAATTCAAGGCAAGCGGGCTGGGCGCCGCCCACTCGCTCGAAATGCTGGGCAACCCGACGACGGCCACGCAAGCAAGTCACGACTTCGCGATATCCTCAGCGCCGCCACAACGAAAGATTGCTAAAATATTAACATCAAGCGGGATGATGTCAATCAAAAACAACGTGTTTACTATCTTTTATCATCAGAGATGTATTGAAAGTTGTAACCTTCACCTGGTGTTATTTGAGATATTTGGGTTATGATGATGACGAATAATTGACGTTTGACTGAGATACTGACTGGCGCTCTCGATCAAGCAGAATGTGGAGATTTGGCCGGACGATCGATCAAAAATTTTGACGGATTGCTGACGAATGCTATGGGCTTTGACGGCTTCACAGCCCTGGCCACGGACGCGCGGCCGTGGTCGAGCGAGGCCGGGCGCGAACCGGAATCGGCACGAACGGTTCTTGTCTCCGGCGACTGGGCGAGGCATTGATCCGATTTGGTGGGATCGGTGTGCGGGGACGTCATGCAAAGCCGGTGGTCCGATCAGGATGCAGCACGAATGGTGTCGCATTACGCGTCGCAAGGGGTCGGCCCTGATCTCGCGTTGCGGGTCTACACCTCGCGATTGCTGGGCGGCGATCGGAAACTGGTTTTGCACGGCGGAGGTAACACTTCGGTCAAAACCGTGGTTAGGGATCTGATCGGCGACGAGGTCGAGGTGTTGTGCGTCAAGGGTAGCGGTTGGGATATGGCGGCGATCGAGCCCGCCGGGCTACCCGCGGTGCGCTTGGCGCCGCTCCGCAGATTGCGCGCGCGGGCGAGTTTGTCGGACGAGGAAATGGTCCGGGTACAACGCGCCAATCTGATCGATCCCGGCGCCCCCAACCCCTCGGTCGAAACCCTGCTGCACGCTTTCCTGCCCCATAAGTTTGTTGATCATACCCATTCCAGTGCGGTGCTGAGCCTCGCTGACCAGCCCGATGGCGAAGCCCGCTGCGCCGAACTCTATGGCGGTCGTCTGGGCTTGGTGCCCTACATCATGCCCGGCTTTCAGCTCGCTAAGAAGGCCGCCGAGGTGTTTGAAGCCGACCCCGAGGTCGAAGGGTTGGTGCTGCTCAAACACGGTATCTTCACTTTCGCAGAGACCTCGCGCGAAGCCTATGAGCGGATGATCACGGCGGTCACGCTGGCCGAAGAGCAGCTCGCAAGAGGCCGCAACACGGTCGTTTTCCCGGCCGCGCGGTTGCCGGGCGCGATCGCCCATCCGGCCGAAGTCGCACCCATTCTGCGCGGCGCCTGTGCCATCGCCTCGCCTGAGCGGGCCGGCAGCTACAAGCGGTTCGTCCTCGATTTCCGCACCGATCCGGCAATTCTCGATTACGTCAACGGCGCCGAGCTTGCGCGCTATAGCCAGCGGGGCGTGGTTACGCCGGATCACAACCTGCGCACAAAAAATTACCCGCTGCTCGTGCCCGCACCGGCAGCGGGACGGCTTGATGATTTCAAACTCGCGGTGGGTGCTGCAGTGGACAGCTTCGTCGCCGAGTATCACGCCTATTTCGCCCGCCACAACGCGCGGCAAACGGTCCCCAAACGCGAGCTCGATCCGATGCCGCGGGTCATCCTCGTCCCGGGTTTGGGGCTGTTTGGGCTGGGGCCAACCGCTCGTGATGCGATGATCGCCGCCGATCTGGCCGTATCGACGATCGAAACGGTGTCCGACGCCGAGGCGATCGGCCGCTTCGAGCCGATTGGCGAAGCCGAGATGTTCGATGTCGAATACTGGTCGCTTGAACAGGCCAAGCTTGGACAAGCGGTTGAAAAACCGCTTGCCGGTGAGGTCGCGGTCGTAACCGGCGGCGCCGGTGCGATCGGCTTTGCGACCGCTCGCGCGCTGCAGCGCGCCGGCGCTGAACTGGCGATTCTCGACATTGCCGCGGACCGAGCCTGTGCCGCCGCGGAGACGCTCGGGAGCAGCGCTCTCGGTCTCGGCTGCGATGTCACTGACGCAGCCGCTGTGCGCGCCGCCTTCGAGCGCGTTGTCGAGCGGTTTGGCGGCGTCGACATTGTCGTCTCAAACGCCGGGGCGGCCTGGCAAGGCCGGATCGGCGAGGTGGAGGACACGGTGCTGCGCCATAGTTTTGAGCTCAACTTTTTCGCCCATCAGAGCGTTGCCCAGAACGCGGTTCGCATCATGCGGGCGCAGGGGACCGGCGGTTGCCTGTTGTTCAATGTTTCCCGCCAGGCGATCAGCCAGGGCCCCGAAGCGGGTCCGTACGGGCTGCCGAAAGCCGCCACCTTGTTCCTGATGAAACAATACGCGCTCGAATATGCCAGCGACGGCATCCGCTCGAACGCGGTCAATGCCGACGGCATCAGGAGCGGCATCATGACCCCGGACTATATCAAAAGCCGGGCCCAGGCCTACGGGATCAGCGAAGCCGCCTATATGAGCCGCAATTTGCTCGGCCGCGAGGTGACCGCCGACGACGTCGCCCAGGCCTTTGTGCATCTGGCGCTGGAGCATAACACCACCGGCTCGTTTGTGACCGTCGATGGCGGCAATCTCGCAGCGGCGCCGCGATGACCGCCCGGTTTGGGGTGCGGGCTGGAGCGGATCGACGCGATCGACGCCTCGCCTTGCCGCCGCGTCTGCCAGGCTTTTTCCTGTTCTTCGCTCGCGGCGGCGTTGGCTGCCGTGGCGCCAATTTGTAACGAGGGCTACCCGTGCGCGCTAACATCCCCGCTACCCAGACGGTGATCGAGATCAAACAGCCGGGCGGACCGGACGTCTTGGTTCCGGCTACCCGACCGGTACCCGAACCAAAGACCGGCGAAGTGCTGATCCGGATTACCGCCGCCGGCGTCAATCGCGCCGATTGTCTGCAGCGTATGGGGCGCTATCCGATGCCGCCGGGGGCACCCGATATTCCCGGGCTCGAATGCTCGGGAACGATCGTCAAGATCGGCGACGGGGTCGCGGAGTGGCGCGAGGGGGATCAGGTGTGCGCGCTGCTGATTGGCGACGGGTATGGCGAATACGCCGCCGTCCCTGCGGTGCAATGCCTGCCCGTGCCGGCCGGCGTCAGTCTCGTTGACGCCGGCGGATTGCCGGAAACCTTCTGCACGGTGTGGACCAATGTTTTCGACCGGATCCATCTGAAGGCCGGTGAGATCTTCTTGCAGCAGGGCGGGTCGAGCGGCATCGGGATGACGGCAATTCAACTCGCCAAGGCGTTTGGCGCCACCGTGCTGACCACCGCCGGATCGGACGAGAAATGCCAGGCCTGCCGCGATTATGGCGCCGATCTCGCGATCAATTACCGCACCCAGGATTTTGTCGAAGTCGCCAAGGCGTTTACCAACGGGCGGGGGGTCGACGCGATTTTTGACATGGTCGGGGGCGATTATATCCCGCGGGAGCTCGATCTGCTCGCCCCCGAGGGACGATTGTGTTTTGTCGCTTTGATGCGCGGCGCGAGGGTCGAAGCAGATTTTGGGCTGATCCAGCGCAAGCATCTGACCGTGACCGGATCAACCCTGCGGCCGCGGCCCGTAGCGGAAAAGGCGGCGATCATCGCGTCATTGCGGGAAAAGGTATGGCCGCTTTGGGCTGCTGGAAAATTGCGTACTTTCACCTATCGGCGCTTTTCTTTGACCGAGGCCGCTGAGGCCCATCGCCTGATGGAATCAAGCCGCCATATCGGCAAGATCCTGCTGGTGCCGTAATCGGCGGTCACATCGACGCGCAACAGCAACGCAGCGCGACACCCGCCTTGCCGCCGGTGCGGTCCTGGGCTGCGGCCGGACCCGCTTTAACTTTCCCGGCTGCGCCCAATGTTAACCAGATCAGCAAGGCCGTAAGGCCGATATCTGGAAATGATCAGATGATCGAGAAACGACCTTTTGCCACGTTCGGTGGCGGCGATCACGGTTGGCTCATCACCCGTCATCATTTTTCGTTCGCCGACTATGCCGACCCCGAACGAATGAATTGGGGGCGGTTGCGGGTCTGGAATGATGATGAAATCGCCCCGGGCGCAGGCTTTCCGCCGCATCCGCATGCCGATATGGAAATCATCACCTATGTGACCGAGGGGGCGGTTACCCATCAGGACAGTCTGGGCAACAGAGGCCGGACCGCAGCCGGGGATGTGCAGGTGATGAGTGCCGGCACGGGCATCCGTCACGCCGAATATAACCGCGAAACGGGGCCGACGAGGCTGTTCCAGATCTGGATCCAGCCGACGCGACGCGGCGGCGCTCCGAATTGGGGGACCCGGCCGTTCCCAAAGGGCGAGCGCAAAGGCCGTTTCGTGGCGCTGGCGAGCGGTTTCCCCGAAGATCGGGAGGCGCTTCCGATCCGCGCCGATGCGCGGGTCATGGCCGCGACCGTTGAGGCCGGCGGCACGGTCTCCTACCGGCTCGCACCCGGGCGGCACGCCTATCTGGTACCGGCGAAGGGATCTGTCGAGGTCAATGGGCTCCGCCTCGACGCGCGCGACGGCGCGGCCATCCGCGACGAAGCGGAAATCAGGATCACGGCGCTTGAGGAGGCCGAGATGATCCTGGTGGACGGGTGATGGGGGCAGCGCAGAATACGCGCCGCGCACATTGACATTACTCGTCGCGCCGATATAGTGCCGCGCCTTGCCGGCGGGCGAGATGACGAGGATAGGCCGATCCACACGCCAATTGGCCCGCGGCGCGGCAGAGCATATCGGCAAAGACAATGTTCGCAGTGATCCGAACCGGTGGAAAGCAGTATAAGGTCGCCGAGAACGACCTGATTACGGTCGAAAAACTTGCCCGTGAGCCGGGCGAGACGATCGAGATCCGCGAAGTGTTGATGGTTGGCGACGGCGCCGATATCGCTACCGGCACTCCGTTGGTCGCTGGCGCGTTGGTCAATGCCACCGTCGTTGAACAATCGCGGGCCGCCAAGATCATCATCTTCAAGAAAAGGCGGCGGCACAATTACCGGCGGAAGAACGGACATCGCCAGTACCAAACCGTGTTGCGCATCGACGCGATTCGTACCGCCGCCAATCGCGAACCGGCCGCCGCGCACGCAGCGCCTGATCGCGAGGCGCTCGGGGCGACCGAACCAGGCCTGGTTGGCGACACCGCACCGGCAGGAGAAGAGGGAGTGTCCAATGGCGCATAAAAAGGCAGGCGGGTCGTCGCGTAATGGCCGCGACAGCCGCGGCCGCCGGCTGGGCGTCAAGAAGTTCGGCGGCGAGATTGTCATCCCCGGCAATATCCTCGTGCGGCAACGCGGTACCAAATTTCATGCCGGCGACAATGTTGGCATCGGCCGCGACCACACGCTTTATGCGCTTGCCGGAGGTGCTGTGAGGTTCCACGGCAGTCTTGCGGGGCGCACTTACGTCTCGGTACTGCCGCGAATACCGACCTCGCCGGCGGCCGACACCGCCGAATAGCCGTTTCCCGATCGGGATCATCGGAGAGGGGAGCGGCCCTGCCACTCCCCTCTTTAAGCTTCCGCCGATGCAATTCCTCGACCAGTGCAAGATCTACCTGAAAAGCGGTGACGGCGGCCGCGGCGCGGCAAGCTTTCGCCGTGAGAAGTTTATCGAATTCGGTGGTCCCGATGGCGGCGACGGCGGCAAGGGCGGCGACATCGTGTTTGCCGCGGTGGAAAATCTCAACACGCTGATCGATTATCGCTATCGCCAGCATTTTCGCGCCGCGAATGGGCGCCCGGGGGCATCTCGAGAAAAAACCGGGGCGGCCGGCGACAACCTTGTCTTGCGGGTGCCGGTCGGCACCGAGATCCTGGACGATACGAAGCAGCAGGTCCTCGCCGATTTGACCCGACCGGGACAGCGCATCGTGCTCCTGCGCGGCGGCGATGGCGGGTTCGGCAACGCCCATTACAAGACCTCGACCAACCGCGCACCGCGGCGCGCTGACCCCGGTTGGCCCGGCCAGGAGGCTTGGGTGTGGCTGCGCCTGAAGCTGATTGCCGATATCGGGTTGGCTGGACAGCCGAATGCCGGAAAATCCACATTGCTCGCGGCGGTTTCGCATGCCCGGCCAAAGATCGCCGACTACCCGTTTACGACGCTGAAGCCGCAACTCGGGGTGATACGACTGGATGATAACGAACTGGTGATGGCCGATTTACCGGGCCTTATCGAAGGCGCCAGCGAAGGCGCCGGTATCGGCACGCGATTTTTAGGGCATGTTGAGCGGTGCGCCGTGATTTTGCACCTGGTGGATGGCACTCGCGACGACGTCGCGGGCGCCTATCAGGCAATCCGCCGGGAATTGGCGGCCTACGGCCACGGCCTCTCGGAAAAGAGAGAAATTGTCGGCCTCAACAAAACCGACGCAGTGGAGGGGCGGGAGCTGGCGAGAAAGCTGCGCATTTTGCAGCGTGCGGTACGGCCGGGAACATTGGTGATGCCGCTGTCGGGCGCAACCGGGAATGGCGTACGGCCAGTCGTTGCGGCGTTGTTTGCGGCGCTCGCCGAGGCGCGCGGCAGTGCTGAGGAGGGGGCGATGCCGCTAATGACCGCCCAAGACAGCTGAATAACGTGCGCCCTTCCCCCGCAGTTGCGCTGGCGGCGGCAAGGCGGCTGGTGGTCAAGATCGGTTCGGCGCTGCTCGTTGCTGAGCGTGGCGAAATCCGACGCGACTGGCTCGATTTGTTGGCGGCAGACATCGCGCGCTGCCGTTCCCGCGGACAAGACGTCATCCTCGTTTCGTCGGGTGCGATTGCCGTCGGCCGCCGTCACCTCGGTCTGGTTGGCACTCGGTTGCGCCTCGAAGAAAAGCAGGCGGCCGCGGCCACCGGGCAGATCCGGTTGGCGCACGCCTACCAGGAAGCGCTTGCCCGCTACCGCATCACGGTGGCCCAGATCCTGTTGACACTGGAAGATACCGAGGCGCGGCGCCGCCACCTGAACGCCCGTGCCACCTTTTCCCAGCTGCTGGCGTTAGGCGCCGTTCCGGTGGTCAACGAAAACGATACGATCGCCACCAGCGAAATCCGCTTTGGAGACAACGATCGGCTGGCCGCTCGCGTCGCGCAGATGACGAGCGCTGATATGCTGGTGCTGTTGTCCGATATCGACGGGCTCTACACTGCCGATCCGCGCAAGGATGCCGATGCCTGCCACATCCCGCTGGTGGGTGAAATCGGCCCGGAAATCGAAGCCATGGCAGGGGAGGCCGCGCCCGGCTACAGCTCGGGGGGCATGGTCACCAAGCTTGCCGCCGCCCGTATTGCAACCGGCGCCGGTTGCCAGATGCTGATCAGCCGTGGTGTGCCGCAAAGCCGCCCGGGCGCGGCGCCGCTTGCGGCGATCGAGGCCGGCGAACGGGCGACATTGTTCCTGCCGCGAGGAGAACCCCGCTCGGCGCGCAAAGCATGGATCGCCGGCACCATTGAGCCGTCGGGCGTGATCGTCGTGGATGATGGTGCGGCTCTCGCCTTGCGTCGGGGGCGGAGCCTGTTGCCGGACGGGGTTGTCACGGTTGAGGGCGTTTTCGAGCGCGGCGACGCTGTTGTCGTCCGCACCCGTGCCGGGATCGAGGCGGGGCGCGGCCTTTCGGCCTATTCAAGCGCCGATATCCGGAGGATCGCCGGGCACAAGAGTAGTGAAATCGCCGCCATCCTCGGTTACCGTGGACGCGATGAGATCATTCATCGTGATGATCTGGTCGTGACGGAGGATCGATGACCACCGCCATGCCGACCACCGACACTGATCTCCGCGACGCAGCCGCCTCGCACCCGTCGAGCCTGGCCCAGGAGATGGCCGAAATCGGCCGTCGGGCGCGCGAAGCAGCCGCGGCGCTGGCGCTGGCGAGCGGAGAACAGAAGGATTTGGCGTTGCGGGCCGCGGCGGCGGCGGTGCGCGCCAACGCGGACGCTATCCTCGCCGCCAATGCGCGCGATCTTGCCGAAGCGGAAGGTGTGGGTCTCGGCGCGGCGCTCTCCGACCGGTTGGCGCTGGATGCGAGGCGGCTTGAGGCGATCTCGGCCGGGCTCGAGGCGATCGCCAGACTGCCCGATCCGGTCGGCCGATCGCTGGCCCGCTGGACGCGGCCCAACGGTCTCGATATCGAGCGGGTGTCGGTGCCGCTTGGGGTCATCGGCATCATTTATGAAAGCCGCCCCAATGTGACCGCCGACGCCGGCGGCCTGGCACTCAAATCCGGAAACGCGGCAATCTTGCGCGGAGGAACCGAGAGCTTTTATTCATCTCGTGCGCTAGTCGCGGCTCTCGGCGAGGGATTGAGGCGGGCAGAACTGCCCGAGGCGGCAATCCAGCTGGTCCCGACCCGCGATCGCGCCGCCGTCGGGATCATGCTCGGCATGAGCGGGATGATCGATGTCATCGTCCCGCGCGGCGGCGCTTCGCTGATTGAGCGGGTCCAACGCGAAAGCCGGATCCCGGTCATCGCTCATCTTGAAGGCCTCTGTCACACTTATATTCACGCGGCTGCCGATCCCGAGAAGGCGCGGCGCGTGATATTCAATGCCAAAATGCGGCTGGTTTCGATCTGCGCCGCCACCGAGACACTGCTGGTCGATCGCGCCATCGCGCAGACAGTATTACCACCGATCGTGGCCGATCTGCGCGCCGCCGGCTGCGAATTGCGCGGCGATGCCGAAGTTCTCGCCCTGGACCCGCAGGTGCGGCCGGCTCGCGAAGAGGATTGGAAGACCGAATATCTCGACGCCATCCTCGCGGTCCGCATCGTCGACGGTCTCGAGCAGGCCATAGCGCACATTGAGCGCTATGGATCGCACCATACCGATGCGATCGTTACCGAGGATACGGTAGCCGCCGAGCGCTTTCTCCGTCGGGTCGACAGTGCGATCGTGATGGTCAACGCCTCAACCCAGTTTGCCGATGGCGGCGAATTTGGCATGGGCGCCGAAATCGGCATCTCGACCCAACGACTACCGCCGCGCGGTCCGGTCGGCGCCGAACAGTTGACCACCTATAAGTATTTTGTGCGCGGCAGCGGCCAGGTGCGCCCCTGACTCTCGCTTTTGACAGCCTCTTCGTCGCCAGCCGGCCTGCGGCGCTGGCCGCCAAACCCGGCCGCCGGGCTAAAGGCTGCGTTGCATGCGCACGACACCGGCGGATCGGCCTGTTGGGAGGGTCGTTCAATCCCGCGCATGACGGGCATGTGCACGTAAGTCTCATGGCGCTGACACATCTCGACCTCGATGAGGTGTGGTGGATGGTGTCGCCGCAAAACCCCTTGAAGGCGATTGTCGGGATGGCACCCTTTGCCGAGCGCCTGAGTGGGGCCCAGCGGATTGCCACGGGGTATCGCCGGATCCGGGTGACCGATATCGAAAGTCGTCTGGGCGGCGATTACTATACCGCCGACACGCTCAAACGATTGAGCCGCCGCTTCCCGCATTGGCGCTTTGTATGGCTGATGGGGAGCGACAATCTCGCGCAGCTGCCACAATGGGCGCGCTGGCCGGAGATTTTCGAGACCGTACCGATTGCCGTTTTCGATCGTCCGAATTATGGACGGCCAGCCCTTGCCGGCATGGCGGCCCAGCGGTTTGCGCGCCACCGGCTCAGCGAAAGGCAGGCGAGACGGCTTGCAGAGATCGATCCACCCGCCTGGGTGTTTTTTCACACGCGCCTCAACCCGATCTCCGCAACCCAGACCCGGGCTGAACGCGACCGGGAATTGGACGTGGCTGAGGGAGAAACAGTTTCGGCAAGGATCCCGACATCGCTCGCGGGTCCCCGCCGCAAACCCAAGGCGACCGGACCACAGGAATTGCTCAATCTCGTGCTCCGGGCGTTGGACGACGGTAGGGCCGAGGACATCGTGACGATCGATCTCGCCGGCAAAACGACAATCGCCGATTATATGGTAATCGCCACGGGACGATCGGCGCGCCAAGTCGCGGCTTTGACCGATCATGTCGAACAGATGCTGTCGCCGCTGATCAGGCTATCGATAGAGGGCAAGGAACACGCCGACTGGGTGTTGATCGATGCCAGCGATGTGATCGTGCACCTGTTTCGTCCGGAGATTCGCGCCTATTACAATCTCGAAAAGTTGTGGAACCCGGCTTTTTTGGACGCCGAGCAGGTGCGGCAATAGGATTGAAGGCCGCCGGTGCGGATCCGTCTTGTCGCCATCGGCCGGCTTCGCGCTGGGCCACTTAAGGATCTGCAGACGTTTTATGCGTCGCGGCTGACGCCGCCCCCGCTGATCGTCGAATTGGAAGCAAGACAGCGGCTGCCGGCCGCGCTTTTGAAGGCCAGGGAGGCGCGACTGATTCTAGGCGCATTGCCGCCGACGACGCCGGCGATCGCGCTCGATCGTCGCGGGGTGGCTTTGTCGAGTCGGCAATTGGCTGAAGAGATCGCCAGATGGCGGGATCACGCCGCCGGCGAGCTCGTCTTTATGATTGGCGGCGCCGAGGGTCTGGGCACGGAGGTTCTCGATCATGCGACCGTCATCGTATCGCTTGGTTCGATGACATGGCCGCATTTTCTTGTCCGGGGCATGCTGCTCGAGCAGCTCTACCGGGCGCAGCAAATTCTCGCCGGCCACCCCTATCACCGCGACTAAAGCGTGACCCGTCGCCTCAGGCGGATCGTGAGGGATTCGCGGCCCCGGACGACTTTTGGTGCGCCTACTGCGACCAGGCGCGCAGTGCGGGCTTCACACTGACTTAATGACCGGCGGCAGCCAGACAGGCGCGCAAATCGTAGCGCTCGTCTTCGTAATCGTCCATCGCCTGGTGCAGGACGTTGTCGGGGGGAAGTTCGCGAAGCGCCTGCGTGATCTTTTTGATCGTCGCATCGTCGTATGCCACCGGGGTTGGGCATCGGCAGACGCCGCCCGCTATTGGCCGTGAGCTGCTGCAGCCCGCCACCAGCAACACGCAAAGCATTGCTGCAAGTTCCATGCGCATTGTCGATGCCATTTGTCCCCCACCCAAACCTGACCAAAATGGCGAGAGTTGAGCTGCGGCGCAAGCACAACAATCGGCGACACCGAGATCGGCTGAGTGCTGGCATCCCATTCAGTGAAATTAAAGAATACTCTATCGACGATCCTGCTTCTGCACGATCTGCGTGCGCAAATCTGCGATTGCATCGATGATACGAGCCAGCGCCCCGCGCATTTCAGCTCGAAAATCGCGCTCGTCGATGCGTCGCTGCTCGACAGCCTGTTCGATCGCGCGGATCCGCAAGTCGTGGGCGGCGATTTGAACCTCGACCTCGGCGCGCAAATTGTCGATATCACCGCGGAGACTGATATAGCTGGTCACGGCACCGCCGCCGACGGTCAGCAGCAAGACTGCCGCCTGCATAACATGGCCGAAATTGATTTCGGCGGAGAAACGTGGCTTTAGCATCAGAGATCGACGATGATCAGAAGCGGGCGGGCAGTCATGGAGGTCGACTTCCTTGATATTTGACGAGTATTGGGTCGTGCCTGTTTGCATATTTTCGCGGGTTGAGGCAGAGACCGTGATCGCGTAACGCGGCCGGTCGCGGCGCCAGCTTGCGCTGAGACCGTCGCTGACGCTGGAAACGTCAGCGGGTTTCGAGCACGTCATTCTCTTCGTGCCGCAGGTTCTCGCTGCTTTCGAGGGGGAGGTGACTGTTGGACATCGCCCCGTTTTGGACCATCTCGGCGGGCGCGATGGCGTCTTTTTCGACAAGCACGGGAAAGACGCCCGGAATTACCGAAGAGCCCCGCGGGGTATATTCCCAGATCGTGGTGTCGGCGAGGCTTTGGGCGCCGCCACCGACAAGGTTGAAGCTCGGGAATTCGAAATAGAGGGTTTGGCCGACAAACTGAGCCGGCAGGACCTCCGCGAAAATGGGTCCGGCCAACAACAGAAATTGCGAGCCGGCCGGCAAATCGATCGCGTAAGTACCATAGAGCCCGCGATAAAGGCCGGTAAGCGTGTATTGGTTGGGGCCGGTCAGAGTTGCGTTGCTATATGACAGAAATTCGATGGCCCCCTGCGAGGTTCGCAGCGCACACAAAGTGGCGCCCGAAGCGGCCAGCTGCGACGAGATGCTGGTCAATTCGCCGCCGCTCTCGGCGAGGTTGACGGCAAGAGATGCGCCGCTCGGGCCGCAATCGGCGGTGCTGTAGCCCATCACCGAACGGCCGGCGAAAGAACCGAACCGGGCGAAACTTGTCCCATCGATCGAGACATAGATGTCGGCGCCACCCCAATTCGGGTTGAACGTGCCGGAATTCTGGCCAACCGCCGGACCGCCGCAGAGCCCGATCAAAAGATAGGGCGAGGTCAGACCTTGAGCCGCGAGCAATTGAGCCGTGGGTTCAAGGATAAAGGGCGGGTTTACCGAAGGGGCGGCTTGGCCGTAATTGGTTGCGGCCGCCTCGGAGGCGCCGGCCTGTTTGGGGTATGGAGTGGAGGTGCCGGCCCCCGCGCCTAAGGCGGTCACCGCCTCGGAAAACACGGGCAGCGGTTTAGAGGGCGGGTAAAGTACCGGGGCCGGTGAACCGAACCAGTCTTCTGCGGTGATCGAGAGCGTGCCCTCGTCATCCTCCTCGATGGCCGTGATGCGGACCGTCAAGGGTTGGGCGCCGAGCCATTTGTCGGTGATCTGAACCAGATCCATCGGTTCCAGCAAAATGTATTTCCAGCCCAGCTTGAAGCTGTAGCTGTTGCGGTAGAGAAGCTGGCGCTGCAAGGCAAGTTGAGCGGCGATCGTCGCCACGAAATAGGGGTCAACGATCGCCCGCGCCTTGATCGAAGTATCGCGGCGCACGCCGTAAAGATCGATGGCGCTCTGGTCGAAGGCCTCCGTGATATTGGTATTGTATGAGGTGCCGCGATCGGTGATCTCGAGCTGCACCATATTGAGGGCGTCGGCCGGGGTCGATCGCGTAACGTGCACCGGATCGTCGGTGAAACCACCGGTGATCGGACCGGCGCCAAGCCTGAGCGCCGGACCGCCCGGGGTGACGCCGAGATAGGCGCCGACCGATGATTGCTGCACAATGAAATCGTCGTCGCCGAGGCTGTAAACCGGCGTTGTGTTTGGTGTCCAGGAATAGGGCGCACCGGGCGCGCCGACCGTGATCGTTTCGGCACCGCTGGCCGAAGCCGAGATCGACGGCACAACACCCCGGGTTGCGATGATCATCAGCCCGTTGGTTGTCACACTCGCATAGATGCCGGCCGCAGCGAGGCTGCCATTTCCCGGATCGGCGACCGTACCGTCGCCGGTGATCAGCATGCACAAGGCGGCTCCCGCCGCGGCGTTCGAGACGATGTCGTTGGGGGTCAGATAATGCGAAAGTGTAATCGGCGAGCCCTCGAAGGCGCCCGAGAAGGTCAAAGTGAGCAGGTCGCCTTGGGCCAATTCGCCCGAAATCTCGATCGGGATATAGACCGCGGTCAAAGGCATATCGCCGCGCGGAATCACCTTCAACAATCCGCCTGACCAGACGACTTCGCTGTTGGTGACAGCGGCGATTTCGGCCAGGATCTGCGCTGCCGATTGCTGGGAATCGTAGACCGGCGCCAGCATCAAACCGGCGGCATTGCAGTAGAGGGCCCAATCGGCGAGGCTGTCGAGATTGGCGGGCGGAAACTCAGCTCCGTAGCGCGGGTTGGTCAGCAGATCCTTGACGACCGCGGCGGGGTTGGCATCGACCCCGTTGGGCGCGGTTCCCGCCTCGAGGCCGACGATTTCGACATTGAAATTCGGGAGTGCAGGGCTCGCGCCGAGTTGGTATTGGTCGCCGGTGAAGAACGCTGTCCCGGAATAGCCGATCGCATTGTTTGGATAGTTGGCCGCCCAGTAGGGATCGGCGTTCTGCCCGTCAGCTCCGGTTGCCGTGTAAGAGATCCCCGTCCCGCCTTCGAGGGTCGTGACCGTCTTGTTGTACCAGAGGAGGCCAAAGCCAACCGGACCCTGACAAAGCCCGGCGATAAAATCGACCTGGTACATGGTTTCGGACGGGCTCTTGCCGCCGCCCGCAACGCCCCCCTTGCCGCCCTTGCCCTTGCCGCCATTGGCGTTAAAGTTCTGGTAGTCGAGCAGGTTCACCGCGATCCGGTTGGTCCCGTAGACAAGCGGGATCACCGCACCCTTCTGGCTCGTCTGGTATCGGAGCGAGGCAACGATGTTTTTCTTTTTGGCCTCGCTGCCGAGACCCAGAATGCCGGTCATCCAGGAAAGCTATCGAGAAAGGGGGAAAGGAACCGCACGGGGCGGCGGCTTAGCAGCGGCTGGGTGGCGTCGCCGCGGATCACACCGCCGGCATGCCAAGCATGGATCACCTGCGGCCATTCGGTGATGATCGCACTGTGGGAAAAGCAGCGCCCGAAGCGGAACAGCGCCACATCGCCCGGCCCGGGCACCGCAACCTCTTGGGCGTAGCGAAGGATTCCGGCGAGGTAGCGCTCGGTCGAGCGGTGCAGATGCCAGTCGGGCGGGTAATAGGGCAGGTCGATTGCCGGCGCAACCCCGGCCGTGCAATAGACCGCAGCCAACAGCGCGAGGCAATCACAGCCCACGCCCTTCAGCCGGCCCATATGGTGATAGGGTGTTCCGAGCCAGCTCTCGGCCTCGGCAACGACCCGACGGCGAGGATCGGTCTCCACGGCTCAAGAATGCGGTGGGAAGTCGGGCGGATGCATCAAGGCTGCCCCCAACGTCGAAAATACCGAGGCCGCCGCCAGCAACGCTCCCGGCACAGTGTTCCAATCGGCCTTCGCCGCCACTCCCAATACCGCGGCCGCACACATGCAGCCCCACGCGGCAAGATAGGCCCACTTGTTCACGACTTTTTATATCGGGGTTAGGGAGCCGTGGCTGCGACGCCGTTCAATTGCTGCTTTAGCTGCCCGAGGCTTGTCGCCGCTTGGCTGACCACCTGGCTGCAGATCGCCAGCGGTGAGGCGGCTACCGCCGAGACTTTGGCGTCGACACCTTGGATCGAGCCGGTTGCGGCACAACCACCGAGACCGAGCGAC
This sequence comes from Alphaproteobacteria bacterium, assembly GCA_021324875.1. GTDB lineage: Bacteria > Pseudomonadota > Alphaproteobacteria > ATCC43930 > CGMCC-115725 > AP-15. The sequence goes on along the minus strand of JAJPIH010000168.1, from coordinate 11,050 downwards.
GATGCGAGAATGACATTCAAACAAAGTGACCGTATCATCATTTCTCTTCCCTTTCTTCGCTAACCAAATCGCTGCACCCAAACGCGCTCCGCGCTCTGCGACCAAGTCGCCAAGTCGGCGAATTGACGGGCGAGGCGCGATGGCTGTGCGGGGAATGCCGCCGCCAAAACCGCAACGATGCCGCGCATGTTGGTCGCCTGCGCTTGCGCATAAGGTCCGAGCCAACCAATCTCAGGCGAGACCACGGTCGGCACTCCCGCCGCTACGCTGTCGGCGGCGACAATATTGAAGGTCTCGGACAGCGACACCTGCATCGAAAGGTCGATCGAACTGCGCAGATACGCCCGGAATGCGTCCCATGGTCGCAATGGCTCGGCGACCAGGACATGCTTCGCCCCGGGCGGCCCCGCCGAGCCGTCAAAAAGCGCCCGTAGATTGCGCCACACCGGGTCGCCGCCTTCGCTGCGACCGGCGTTGACGTGAAAATAGAGCCGTCGGCCAGTCTGATTGGCGAAGGTGATCGCAGCGATCGCCTGCGTCAGGTGGTTCTTTAACGGCCGCAAGGCGCCGAAACAGCCGATATGGATTTCGCCGCGGCGGACTGGCGGCTTGGGCCGTTCGACAATCGGGTGCGGCGGGTAGTAATTGGGGCCGTAGCTGACAAGCACTTCCGGCCGGCCGTAATCGGTCGCAACCTGGCGCAGATCGGCCATCGCGGTCCGCGCGTTGCACATAACCTCAATATCGCGTTCGAGATAGCCGGCTATCCACTGCATCGCTATTCCTTCACTCGCCAGAAAGGGCAGTTGCGAATGCAGCCGGACAATCCATTGCAGGCGGGGATAGAGCCGCTTCAAGAGGTCGAATTTTTCCGGCACCACCCACAGCGCTTCGACGATTACGTGAGTGGGACGGAAGGCGACAATCTCTCGTTCGATAGAATTGTTGTCGACGACCTCCACCGCCTTTGCCGCAACACCGCTGGCGTTCAGCTTGTCGACAATAAATCGCACTGAATTCCCGAGGCCGGACGAACGACTTGCCCCGTCAGGTGCGGTGTCCGCCCAATAACCATGACGTCTCTTGCATATGAACAGCAGCCGAAACAGGCTCATGCTTTTTTTTCGGGGTCAGAAAAGTGGTGAACGGTTCTTCGCCCAGCGGCGGAGAAGAATGAAGAGTAGAGTAGCCGCTTGTCGTGTTCGCCGGCCTGGCGCTTAGACCGCGTTTTCCGGCGCCGGAATGAAAGGCATACCGCCGAAATGTGCCTGGTTACCAAAGGTATTGGTGCAGGTGGCAAGGGTATGGTCGCATCCGGGCAGCAGCTGAAATTGATCGCCTGTCGCGGGCAGCGACAGAAAGGCAAGTTTGACGGTGACCGACTGGCCCGGGACAAACCCGGTGATAGTCCGCGTCTGGCCGGCGTTGGCGCCGCTCAAGCCGGTAATCAAGCCTTGTACATACGGGTTGCTCGTGCTCGGCGCTCCCTGGATCAGAGTTGATGTCGATCCTGAAGCGCAGCCAAAGGTCAAGGCCATGCTCGAGCGGTTGAATTGGCACATCGCATCGCCGAAGACATGGGTGCAGCTGGGCTGCCACAACCGTCGCGGCATCTGGATGTTTAACAACTCGAGATAGGAGCGGCATTTCATGTCGATGCCGGTACGGCTGCAATCGATATCACTGACCCGGCCGACAAACAGCACAACCGTGCCGACCACAATCCCGTAAGGCTGCATAAAGGCGCGCTCGAGGGTCAGATTGGCACCGTCGAACTGTCCGGTCCATGCTGCCTGCAGCCATGGGATCGAACCCAGCAGGTCGGTTGTCTTTGGGTAGATGTGGAGGGTTAGCTCGTCGACCTGCACCCCGGTCATCAATTTTATGCGCGAGCGCTCAAATCTGGGGCCGAGTTGAAAATCGCGCCCGCTGTTTTGATCACTGATGGCGGTATTGCCGCCTGAATAAAGGAACGTGCCGCCGCCTTGCAATACGAAGGTGTAGAGGTCTGCCATTGTAAACTGTTCATTAGAATTTAAGAGGGCCACGAGGGCCGAAGAGGCCGGCCTCATCTAATTTTCCTCAGCATCAGAGCTTTATTCAGAATACTGAGATAAAGATGAGCTTCTTAAGCTGCCACAATCGATACATGAAATTTTCAAAATCGCTTCGGTCTTCGACAAACCGACACCGAAACCAATACGAAAAATCGGCCGTTATTACGACGCCGTTTTGCGGCGGTGTTAAGAAGGAGACGATCCCGGTGTCGGGATCGACATTGTAGCTCGAGGCGTTTTGCACGATCCCGTCGAAATAGATCGCGTCGACCGTCTGGGGAGCGGTGATCGGCTCCAAAAAACCGCCCCCCGGCAGCTCTAGACCGATCGAACGCTGCAGCTGGTAAAGGTCAGTGCTCGAGTCGCCGGTGCCGATATATTGACCGCTGACCTCGAAGTCGGTGGGGTCCTGAAAAAGGAAAGTCCCGTAGGCGCCATAACAGGAGAGGTAAAACCCCATCAACGTGCGCAACTCGTCAAATCCGGCGTTCGGGTCGTCACGCAAGAAGGCGAACACGAGCGTGAACTGCCATAAGGGGTAGGGGTAGTCGAGAGTGCGCAATTCGCGGCCAGATACCGCGCGCTGGATCCGCGTTTGAAAAATCGGGGCTTTGGTCACGCTCCATGCAAGACCTGGCAGCGAAGGAAACACCGGGGTCATCAGCTGCTCCGCAGCGAAGAGCCGTTGCGCATGGCCTGGTTGAGGGCGGCCACCAAGCTTGCTCCATTGTTCCGGAAGAACGCCGCTACTGACTGTGAGTCCATCGCCGAGACTGAAAACGTAACATTGGGCGGACTGGTGGTGCCGCTGCCGATCATCGATTGCAGCCCTTGGCTGATATCCGCCGGCAGCACCATCTCGTTGGTGTGGAGCAGGGCGAGCGAGGTGTTGGGCACCATCCAACCGCCGGCGGCGGACGGGACAATTCCGCCCTTGGCAAAGCCGAGGATTGACCCGATGCCCTTAAACAAGCCGCCGAGCAGGCCGCCCGAGAAGAGACTGGGGACGCCTAGGGCGCCGAGGAGGCCGCCCGATCCGAAAAGACCTCCGGAAACACCCGCCCCCAAGATTGTCTCGCCGGCGCCGGCGAGGCCGCCAGAAAAATCCTGGTCGCCGCCGGATCCGGACCCGCTACTCAATCCTCCAATCAACAGGTTGCCCAAGCCGCCAAAGACACTCGATACACCGGAGCCGACCAACCCGCCGACCGCAGCGCGCGCCAGACGAGCCACACCTTGCTGCACCGTGGAGGTTCCAGTCAGGAGCCCGGTGAGGGAGGTGTCGAGGGCACGCTCGACCGGTTGCGTCAGGCTTTGCCACTGTCTTTGGCTGTCGCCAGCCGCCTGTGCATCGAGTTTTGTCTTGTCGGTAAGATAGTTTTCGTAGGCGACATTCTGCTCGCCCGTCAGCTTTTGCTGAGTGTCGGCGTCGTCTTGGGCCGCGTCGAGCTTCTGGCGATAATAATCCTGCTCGATCGCCCAACGCGAGTCCAGGCTGTCTTCGAGTTCGGCGATCTGCTGAGTTGACGAGATCTGGCCAAGAGCGGCCTGCTCTCCGAGCGTCGCTTTTCTGCGGGCATAGGCCGCCTCGGCCGATCGTTCCTCGGCAGAAAGTGCTGCCAGCGCATCGCGCTCGCGCTCTGCGGCAAGTTGTTTTTCAAGTTCGTAAATATTGCTTTCGACTGCAAATTGCTCTTTCGAGCCAGCCGCGGTCAAGGCCAGCTTGTCCTGCCAAAAGGCCAACTCTTCGGCCTTCGAGCTGGCGAAGAACGATTGTTCGTCACTAAGACGACCTTGCAGCTCGGCGCGCCATGCCGCCAATTGGCTGGTTGTGCCTTGTGCGCTTTGGTCGGACGCTTCTCTTACCGAGATGCCGGGGAGTTGCGCGGCTCTGGCTCCGTCCCCGCGGCCGAGGTTGGCGAGCGGTGCGGTAAGGCCGGAGGTAGTCGCCTGGAGCGCGTTGATCGTCGTGCCAATCTGCGCCGCAGCCGCCGTGATGCGAGCCTGTGCCTGCTGAGCGGCGGCTCCGAGCGCGTCGAATTGCGCCGTCATCGAGCCCGCGGCATCGCCAACTGCGTTGGCGGCCGCCGCGAGGCCCGATTGCAGCCCATCGGTCCGAGCGGTTATGGCGATGCTGGTTTGAAGATCAGCCATGGCGTTCCCCGCGAGCCTGAAGGGTCTACTGGGTTGACTTGGCGCTAACGCCGGGCCTTAACGGGATTGGCACAGCCCGCTTCGGCGAGAGCCTTTTGACGCAGTTCGTTGATGTCGAGCACCGCGGGGCCGAGACCGGCGTTGACATCGCGCTTCTGAAAAGCCGGGCCGAGTTCCGCGACAAGTTGACCAACATCACGGGGCGCGGCGCTTGGGGCTCGCGCCTCCGGCGGCGCTCGCCGAACCCGGGCCCGATTTTTGCCCAGGCCAAGATAGGCACCGAGCACCAGGTGAACGGGGGGATGGTCAATCCAATAACTTACCAACTCCTCAACATCGAGGAGCGTCATCGCATCGATCACCGGATAGCTGTATCCGCAGGCGGTGGCGAGCAGGCCGTAGATCTGTTGCCATTGGTCGAGATCGGCTGAGCCCCCAGGCCGCGGCCGGGGGCTTCCGCTTCCCCCGGTGTTGTTCCAGCCTTGAGGCCCGAGCCGGTGAGCACCGCGCTGAGTACCCGACCGGCATTGGCCAGGTCCAAGATATTCTCCACCTCGTCAGCCGTGACGTCGGGATAATTGCGCTGCAATGCGGCGGTTACGATCTCAACCACGATCGCGATTTCGGTGTCGCCCATTTGCGTGTCGATCACGGAAAGCTGACGGACTTTGGGCATCAATCGTCGCAATTGGCCTAGGGTCAACGGCGGAACGATCCACTCACATTCGCCGATGGTGATGGTGACCCCGGGTAACACCGGCCCCTCCTGTTAAAGCCAGACCGCGCAGATTTCATTCGACAGTGCTCAGATACCCGATCGTACCCGACGCGTCGGCGAAGGCCATGAAGTCAAACTCGCTGATTGTCCAATCGTCGATTTTTGTGGGGATCGACAACTTGTTGGCGGTACAGGCGTTGAGGCGCAACGCGGTGCCGGAGCCACCATAAGTAGTGTAAAATGTCGCCTTGAAGGTTGGCGTCGTTCCCATCAGTTGATTGGTCAATGTTAGCCGATTACCTTGGGTATTCGTCAGGTACGTATAGGAAATCAGTACGGCGGTATTGGCGTCGGCGGCCGCAAACGAATAGACCCCGCTCGCGAAGTTGACCGAGTACTGGCCTGCCGCAGACGGGGTCGTCACCCGATTAAACCGCTCGCCGGTCGCTGCGTAAACGACGCCGAGATCGTCATTATAGTTTGAAGCGTTCGCAACTGCCACGGTGAAAGGGGTGGTGGCCGGGACAACCGCCGCCTCGAGCTGTGAGACTGCGAACTGGCCGGTTGTCGCCGGCACCCCGAAGAACAAATCGCTATAGAGCAGTCCCAGGATCTGGGCAAACTTGGCTTTTCCGGAAATCTTTCCCTGTCCGCGCGCGATCGCCACCGGGAACTGCAACTGTCCATAGAGCTCCTTGTCGGTCCAGTCGAAATCGATTTCGATGTCCTGCAGTATTCCGAACTGTCGCGGGCCGATACCGGAACCGGTCAGATCCGTGCGCTCGCCCCAAAGCGCGCCAGAGCCGAAGCTCAATTGCATTTTCAGATACTCCTTTCCTGATCGTCGGACGTGACCGACGAATTGGCCGTGCGCGGTCGAGTCAATAGCGTTTTGAGGGCCTCCTTGGCGGCGTGCGCGACGTTCCACGAGGCGGTGTCGCGGGCCACCGCCGAGCCCGGAAAATGATCAGCCCACCAACGCTCAATCAGCGCTGCGACAGCCTCGTCATTCGTTTGCGTTGGCGCCCGAACCGCCGGTTCGGCGGCATGATCGATGTCCATAACTCTGTCTCGCTGCTAGGGGGCAACCGTCGTACCCGAAGGCTCGTTGGGCGGTGGCCGGGACGACGGCCCGGGCTTGCGCCAATAAAACCCAGGTTTTAGGCGCACAGAATGACGATCGGGACGATGGCTACCGCCTGGTCGCCGAGGACGCCTTCGTCGGTTTCGACCTTGCCGCTGATGAAGGCGTGTTGCACCATATTGGGCAGCCCCAGATTTTGTACCCCGGTCGCCGCCGGGGCCAATGCCTGCTCGAGAGCGTCGAGAAGTGGGTTCAATATTGTCGACGGAGCGACATATGGATCATTGGAATGCGCATAGAGGTAAAAATCGGCGTAGAGCGTCCACACAATCGGCGCTCCCAACGCTTTGATTTCCGCCTCGCCACCCCTCTCGGCCATAAACAGAGCCGGCTGTTCGGCCGGGCTCACCTCCGACCAATGACGCATCCGCCGGTTGGCGCTGGCGAAATTGGTCGAGGCGGACGCCAATGCCCACAAGGCCGAATAGATCCTCTCACGTTCGATCACGTCAGCGACCCGCTATTGTCTTGTCGACGACGGCGCGGCCTCCGGGTGCGAGACCGGCAAGGGCTGTCTGCAGCACTGGGTGTTCCGATCTCGCGCGTGGCCGGGCATGCACTTCTGCGTCTCGAGGCGTGAGCGGGTGGCGAAAAGCAATCTGGGCCTGCCGGAGGCCAGCGCGAACGCCGATGGCACGACCCGAACCGCCCCGGAATGCCCGCACGCGGCGAGCCCGACCGAAGGACACCGTCGCAGCTTTGGTTCCGGAATGGGCCGCGAGCGAGCCGGCCTTGGATCGCGACTGACGACCGCCAATGCGAGGATGGGCGGCGGTGCGGCTTGGCCCCGAGGCAGAGGCTGTTGCCAGCCGGTTCCGTGCAAGCGCGGCAATCGTGCCGGTGAGCGTGCGGCCTGCCTGGCCGGCTTGCCTGAGCCATTGCTGGACGGCGACCACACCTTCGACGCTGATCCGGATCACAGCGCCGCCCCAACCAGAGCGGGGTCGGTCGCTGTTGCCGCCAACATTACAAAGCCGGCGGCAACCGGCGCTACCGCGCGGTATTGCTGCAGCAAGGTCGCCGTTGCAGCGCTCATGTCCTTTTGCGCATAGCTGACAGTTTCACCGCCGCCGAGAGCCTTGGAAACCTCGCCGACGCGGGTTCGCTCGCGATAGCGCAACGCGACCAGCTCGATGCATGCTTGGGAAAGTTCCGGCGGCGTCACCGGATAGCCGGCAGTGTAGGTCATCACGACATTCTGCGGGCGACGCGTGAAGTAATAACCCCGCAACGCGATCTCGGTCGACGAGAACATGTAGCCGGCCGTCAATCCTGTGCCCGGGGCGGGAGGTGGCGCCGGTGGGATGGGAATGCCGTCGATCGTAAGCGACTGCACCGCAGTCACCGGAAAGCAGGCGAATTGGAGGCGCTGGCCGCCGGTGCCGTCACGCACTTCCGTATAGTCCGCAGGGGCTATGCGGCGATTGAGCCAGGTCTGGATATATTGGCTGGCGGCGGTAATCAGCCGGGCGAGCAGGGCGTCGTCGGTTGGCGGAAATGCGCTCTGCCCGACTTGCAGCCAGGCCTTGACATCCGAAAGCGTTGTCAGGTCGCCATAGGTCATGGCGTCACACTCCCGCATTCCCCGCCCGATATTGCTGCGATCCGGTTGGATCCGGCTGCGGCGCCGCCATGGGCGGCGGCGTCGCACTGCCGTGCCGGTTGGCTTCGCCGCCCGTCGCCCGGCCCGTCGCTGCCGCGCCGCGGGCAACGGTTGCTTCGGCGGGCGCTGTGAAGCAGCCGTTGCGCCTTTTGCCGCATCGGCGGGGGCCTGGGCGGTTCGCCATAGCGTCCGAATGTTGAGCCCGGGTCGGCGTTGCGGCTTCGCAGGCATCCGGCGCATTGTCGGCGTCGATGCGCTCAAAGCCCGCGTTCCACAACAGCCAGCGCGCGACCTCGACCGGCACCAGCACCCGCCCATCGGGGCCGACGCGATAGCGCATCGTGCCATGCCCCACCTCGTCCTGGCCGCACATGGCGCGCAGCGCTATGAGCATCGCGACCCGCCGGTCAACCGTTGGCGATGTTGGTGATCACACCCATTGCAAAGGGGGCATAAACCGCCAGCACCTCCTCGGCATAGACGCCGACTTGGCGTTGACGAGTGGTGATCGGCCAATCGATCTGGTAATAATCTTGCCGGGTCTTGACTTCGGCGACGTTCGGCACTTCGTTGGACTGGTATTGGATCGGAAGATTTTCCGCCCAGCCGATAATTGTTCCCGGCGGTACCAGGGGATGGATTTTGATCGGGATCCGCAACCCGCCATAGATCGCAAAGGGGTTATAATAATATTGGACGACGCCGGACGCAGTGAGCTGGTATTCGCCGCTGCTGCCATCGGCTGGACTATCATACCGAAGCAACGGTCCCGAGGCATTCGAAAGCACTTTGGTGGTGATGTTTTTCAGCTCCTGGGCATTCACGTAGAGCACGGTCGGCGACAATTCGAAGTTGCTCCACATCGTCTGAAACATGTTGTCGATCTCGACAACCGAGCCGCGGCCCGAAGGCGTCAGTGCCGTACCGGTTCCCGCGGGGCCGGTCGCGAGAATATTGACATAGGCGTTTGACGCCGGCTTCAGGGCCGTGGTCAGCAATCCGTCGTAAGCGTAGCCGGGATTGGCCGAATAATCGGTGCCCGGGGAAAAGACCGTCTGCGGCTGGTTGCCGGCGCTGAGCGGAGCCGCCACCGCCACGCTGTTGATCGTCGTGATCGCCTGCAGGGTTTCGGTTCCGGAGGAGGTTGAAATATACCAGGCGTAGGCAACCGCGCCCTGGATCGGTGTGACCGTGCAATAAAGCGTCTGTCCCAGAGTTACCGCCTGGCTGGCCTCTCCGCTGATCGCAGACGCGCCGCCGTTCAGGGTATAGGTTTTGCCGTCGACACCGGTGACCGTTTTGGTCGTCGCGACACCGCCGACCAGGCTCGAGTTTTGATAACCTTCGAGGGTTAAAGCGACAACCTTGACGTAATAGGTCGCCGCCGGCAGCGTTGCCCCGGTGCCCGAAGCTGACAGCGACGGCGTGGCCGGGGTGCCGAGCTGCAACGACGCATTACCGGCAAGGATTGCCATCTCTTCCTTGAGCATCATTTTCTGCAGCAAGCGGAAGGTCATCCGCGCCTGGATGTCTTCGAATTCGCGGCCGGCGGAAATCGCTTCAAAGGTGGCCGCGTCTTCCTCGCCGATTGTGACATAGGTCGCCGATTTGCTCGACGTCGAGTACGACATTTGGCCCGAGCGTTGTCCTTCCGGTACCCAGCCCATGGCATCAAAGCCAGAGCCGATAATGGCATTGACTTGTCGCCAGTTGGTGGCGGTGCCGGTGCCGCCGCCAACCCGGGGCATCACATTGCGGATCGGTGTGACAAACGGGTACAGGTTCTTTGCCGGCGCCTGCAGATCATAGGCGACCAGCCCGGTCGCAGTGGAAATAGACTTGGCAAGATCGTAATTCGGTGCCGCAAGCGCCTGCTTGAGCAGCGCGAGCGAATCCTGGGTTATGGAATTCATCGATGTTCTCCTGGCTGGGGCCAACCAACAAACCGGCAGTCGAGCCCGCTAGGGGCGTCGTGCCGGCCTCATTCGCGACTGAAATCCTTCGCCGGGCCGGGTCCCGGCGGGTAGATTGGACGGGTATAGCTCGCCTTTATAAGCGCTAAGGTCTGCTCTTCCTTGGTCATTTTGGAGAAGGCCGCAGCCAGATCGTCTACAGACGGATTGCCGCCGCCACCGTCCTGCTGTTTTGATATCGCGGTTATCCCCTTTGAGAGGGCGACGGGCGGCAACGGGGCGCGGGCGATCTCTTCAACCCGCTGTGCCAACCGGTCGAGCTTCGGCAGAATTTCGTTCAGCGCTTCAGCCAGCGCCGGATTTGTCGACCGCTCCGCTGTCGGCGATTTACTGAGGCTACTGTGAGCGGCCATTCGGAAATCCGCATTGGGGTCCGGCCAGACCCCGCGAGCGCTGATGCCGTTGCACGACGCCCCGGCCGCTACCAGATGATCATGAGCTGTTGCAAGATGCGCGAGCGTCTCGCGTGAATGGCGGGCCCCGGCCTTTGCAGCCGCCATACAGCACCCGCCATCAGTCAGCTTGTCGAGGCACGTATGCGCGAGATCCATCAAGGCCTGATGGCCAGCATCCTTTTGCGCGAAGACGGCCGCGATGATGTCGAGCATGTCGCAGTCGGAGGGTGCATCAGGTGCGCCGGACGCCATAGGCACATTGCCGTCAAATGCCGACGGCCAATATGGCGACTCAATATCAAGAGCTGAGGCGCCGTTGCCCGTTGCGCCGGCGTCCTGCAGTGCGTCGCGCGCCTTGATCATATGAGCGCGTTGGTCAAACAGCAGCCCTTTCATTGCCAGACATTTGACGACGGCACGAAAGGCGAGATCCAACAAGGCCTGGTCAACATCGCTGTGTTTGGCCTTGGCGAGGATCGCCGTCGCCAATTTTTGCAGCTTTGGTCCGCGGCCTCGGCACAAGCCTGCAATGTGTACCGCGCCGCGAGCGCCGGCGGCCCGCATCACGACGTTAGCCGCTCTATCCTCGGTAGGCTCGCCCATTGCTCCGGCATCGTTCATAATCTCGCCGGTCTCTTCGGCGACCAGAGCATTTAAAAAGGCGCATAACTCGGCGATAATTGACTGCAATCGCGCGGGTTGCGGAGAATCGTCGCCTTCGATTGCGGCTTCGACGGCAAGGCTTTCCTGCAGCCAGTCTAGATCGAGGATGATCCGTGCGATGTGGCCAACATCGCACAGCGCCTTTGCCAAAGCACGTTCGCCATGCAGTCGCGCGGCCTTGGCGTTTTCCGCCGCAGAAGGTGGCCCGTCCGGGTCGATTTTCTTCTTCCAAGCGGCAATAATGCGCGCCTTGATATCGTGCAACTGGGCCGATGTATATCGCTGCGCATTGCGCGGCCGGTTGATGAAATTCCAAGCCGCACGGATATGGCTCTCGGTGTCG
>JAJPIH010000454.1 GCA_021324875.1 Alphaproteobacteria bacterium | reverse complement strand
GATCGCCGACCGCACCCGCCGCCTGATCGGCGGGCTGTTCGACATCGAAGGGTTGGGGCCGCGACAGCTGGCCGGGTTTCCCGAGCCGCAGCATGTCTGGCGGGTGCTCGGCGAAAGCGGCGTGATCAGCCGTTTTGAGGCGCTGCGTTCGCAAGCCGCCCCGCTGGTTGGCCGCGACGACGATCTCGAACTGCTGCTCCATCACTGGCAGCAAGCGAAAGCGGGACAGGGAAGAATAGTGCTGCTGTCCGGCGAAGCGGGGATCGGCAAGTCGCGCCTGACCGCAGCGTTATCGGAACGGATCAAAGGGGAGCCGCATGCCCGGCTGCGGTATTTTTGTACGCCGCAACACCAGGACAGCGCGCTGCACCCGTTTATCCTACAGCTCGAAGGGGATGCGGGTTTCGCGCGCGACGATCCCGCCGAGGATCGGCTGAAAAAACTGCATGCGCTGCTCGCTCCGGCCGCGAGGAGCGAGCACGATCTTGGGTTGTTGGCCGAGCTGTTGTCATTGCCCAGCACCGCCTCCGCCCTCGCCCTCAGCCCGCAGCGCAAACGCGAACTGCTTTTCGAAGCGCTGCTGGGCCAGCTCGAAGGGTTGGCCCGCAGCCGGCCGGTGCTGATGATCTTCGAGGACGCACATTGGATCGACCCGACCTCGCGCGACCTGCTTGATCTGGCTTTTGAGCGCGCGTCTCGCCTGCCGGTCCTCATCGTCGTCACCTTTCGTCCGGAGTTTTCCCATGGCTGGGTTGGCCAGCCGCGCGTCACGACGTTGACCTTGAACCGGCTCACCGCCCGCGACGGTGCCGCACTGGTCGAACGGCTCGCGGGCAGCCCCGGTCTCCCGCGCGAAGCGGTCGAGGAGATCGTTGAGCGCACCGACGGGGTGCCGTTGTTTGTCGAAGAATTGACGAAGGCGGTGCTGGAGAGCGGCGCCGGCGCCGCGCAAGTGGCCGATTTATTGGCAACCACCCCGGCGCCAGGGCTGCCGATCCCGGCAACCTTGCACGCCTCCCTGATCGCGCGGTTGGACCGGCTCGGGCCCGCGGCGCGGGAGGTTGCGCAAATCGGGGCCGTGCTCGGCCGCGAATTCAGCTATGAGCTGTTGGACAATGTCGCCAAGCTTCCTCAAGGCGACCTTGCCGCCGCACTCGAACGATTGGTGGCGGCCGGCCTGTTGTTCCGCCGCGGCGCCGCGGCGCAATCATCCTTCCTTTTCAAGCATGCGCTGGTGCAGGACGCCGCCTACGGCACCTTGTTGCGTGCCCGCCGCCAGGAGCTGCACGCCCGCGTCGCGGCTGTACTGGAGCAGCATTTTGCCGATCTGGTCGAGCGTCGGCCGGAGTTGCTGGCGCAGCATTTAACATCCGCCGGCGACGCCGCGCGAGCGGTCGGCCAGTGGCTGAAGGCCGGCCAGCGCGCCGCCGAACAAAACACGCATCTTGAAGCGCTTGGCCATTTCGATCGCGGGCTGATGGCGCTGGCGGGCCTCGCGGCGGGACCGCAACGCGACCGCGCGGAAGCCGAATTGCAGCTGGCCCGTGGCTTGTCGCTCATCACGACAAGGGGCTTCATGTCCCCTGAAGCGGCCGAGGCCTATGGCTGTGCTCGCGAATTGGCCGAACAGCGCGGCGATGCCCGCCAGCTGTTCGTGGCGCTCAACGGCCTCTGGCAAACCAATGTCGGAGCCGGTCACATCCGAGAATGCCGCCGGCTGTCGCACCGGCTCGACGAGCTCACCGCGGCAAATGCCGCGGAAGAAATGCGCCTCCAGTCGCACCATGCGGCGTGGACCACCTGGCTGTTCGCCGGCGATCCGGCGACGGCTCACCGGCATGTCGAGGCGGGGCGCCGGATTTACGATCCCGAGCGGCATCGCGGACATCGCCAGCTTTATGGCGGGCACGATCCTGGGGCCTGCGCCGGCTATATGGGCGGTCAGGTTGAATGGCTGCTGGGCTATCCCGATACCGCGCTCAAAAGCAGCGGCAATGGATTGGCTCTGGCCGAGCGGCTTGCCCATCCGATGACCCTGGAGGTGAGCCTTCTCTATCTCTCGCTGCTCCATCTCGACCGCCGCGAGCCCGAATTCGCACTCTCACGGCTGTCGGCAGCCGAGACGCTCGCCGCCGAGCAGCGACTGGGATTTGCCGTGGATCCGGGGATATTGCACGGCGCCGCGCTGACCGAGCAGGGGGCGTTTGAGGACGCCGCCGCAAGCCTGCGCGCGGCACTCGCCCGCCCTGGCGCCGCTCGGCTGCGGCCCTATGGGCTGATGCGGCTGGCCGAGGCGCTGACCCGGCTTGGCCGGCACGACGAGGCGCTGGCGGCGATCAATGAGGGGGTCGAGGACCAGGAACGCAGCGGTCAGCACCGCTGGGAGGCGGAGCTTCACCGTCTGGCCGGCTATGCGCTTGCCGAAAGCAACCGGCTTGAGGAAGGCCTGGCGGAATTGGGCGAGGCGCTGCGCGTCGCCCGCGTCCAGCAGGCGAAGATGTATGAGCTGCGCGCCGCCACCGACTTCGCGCGGCTGCTTGGTGACCAGGGCCGGCGCGCCGAGGGACGCGATCTGCTGGCGCCGATCTATGGAGGGTTCACCGAGGGGTTCGCCACCGCCGATCTGAAGCGGGCGGCGGCGCTGCTTGCCGACTTGCAATAGCGAGCGGCAGTTCGTTTGCACCGAGTGCGGACTGCAACCCGGACTGACCGGCGATCCGGCCAGAGCGGAACAAATCAGCCGCTTCGGCTCAATCCCGCGCGGGCGAGCCCGCACGGGATTGATTTGCCGCGCAGGATCGCCCGACGCCGATCGGCTATTCGGCAAAGGGAAGCGGCGCACCGGCCGGTAGCGGCACCTCGAACATGTTCAGGGCATTGCCGATCGCGGTGTAGTAGCCGACGATCGTGCCGAGTTCGACCACTCCCTGTTCCCCGAAGCGCGCGATCGCCTCGGCAAAAGTCGCCTGCGAGAGGCGCTTGGTCTCGGTCAGTTCGCTGACCAGCCGATGGACCAGCGCCTGGTCGGCGGCGGCAAAGCGGGGCTCGGCACCGGTGCGGATCGCCTCGATTGCCGCCGCGGGCACCCCGGCCTCGACCGCCAGCGGCGCATGCGCGTGCCACTCGTAGCTCGCCCGCAGATGCCGCGCCGTCAGGCAGATCGCGAGCTCCGACAAGTCTGGCGGCAGCGAACTTCCCCAGCGCAAATACTCGCCGAGCCGCTGCAGGTGGCGGCACACCTCGGGCGCGCGGATCAGGATCTGGAAGGGGCCGCCAAAGCGGCCGCGGCGGCCGGCGATGATTTCGTCGCGCACCTCCTGCTGCGCCGGGGTCATGTCGGCGGGGCCGATCTCGCGGTAGCGGGGCATGCGGGTCCTCCTCGTTAAAGGTGGCAGCACGGGGTCGGGCGGCGGCGCATCCTCGGCCAGGACGCGTCCGGCGCAAAACGGAATCTCTATGCCGTCGCGCGGGCATCCAGGCGCCAGCGCAAAACCTCGCCGGCGCGAAACGGGATCACCGCCATATTGCCGGCGCCGATCTGGTCGGGGACGCGCAACGGCGAGCGGGTCAGCGTGACCCGCGCGTCGTTCGTCGGCAGCCGGTAAAACGCGGCGCCATTCAACGCGGCGAAGGCTTCGAGGCGATCCACGGCGTCGCACTCTTCGAACACTTCGGCATAGAGTTCGAGAGCGCTGAAGGCCGTAAAAATCCCGGCGCAGCCGCACGCCGCCTCCTTCCCGGCGCGGGCATGCGGAGCGCTGTCGGTGCCGAGAAAAAAACGGTGGTCGCCGGAGGTCGCGGCGGCGCGCAGCGCCTGGCGGTGCCGTTCGCGTTTGGCAATCGGCAGGCAGTAAAAATGCGGTCGGATACCGCCGGCAAACAGCGCATTGCGATTGATGTGCAGATGATGCGCGGTGATCGTTGCGGCCAGGTTGGCTTGGGCCGCTCGGACATATTCGACCGCCTCGATCGTCGTGATGTGTTCGAGCACGATGCGCAGCTCCGGCAAGCGGCGTCGCAGCGGGTCGAGCACCCGGTCGATAAACACCGCTTCGCGGTCGAAGATGTCGATTTCGGGGTCGACAACCTCGCCGTGAACCAGCAGCGGCATGCCGATTTCGGCCATGCGCTCCAACACCGGCTCGACGCGCGCGATCGAGCTGACGCCCGAGGCCGAATTGGTCGTCGCATGGGCCGGATAGAGCTTGACCGCGCAAAAGAAGCCGGCGGCAAAGCCGGCGGCGACTTCTTCGGCATCGGTCGTATCGGTCAGATAGCAGGTCATCGGCGGCGCGAATTGGGCGCCGGCCGGCAACGCCGCCAGAACCCGCTCGCGATAGGCGCGGGCGGCGGCCACGGTCGTCACCGGCGGCACCAGGTTCGGCATCACCACCGCTCGCGCAAATTGCCGGGCAGTGTATGGCAGCACCTGCGCCAGCATCGCCGCGTCGCGCAGATGCACATGCCAATCGTCCGGCCGGCGCAGCGTAATTGTATCGATGCTCCCCGCCATGCGTCCCTTCCCCGAGCGCCAAAACCCTGGCGGCGCATCATAGCGAGGCCTTCGACCGGCTGCAGCCGCGGCCGAGGCGGAGCCCGGTCGAGCCCCGCCTCGGACGCATGGAATATGCAGCGTTCACGACGGCCTTTTCGCCACCGCCGGCGATGCCGCGAAGCATGGCAACCGCGCGGCGCACTCCCATATCAGCGATGAGCGGCCGGCCCCGTGCCGGGCGGGCTGCGCGGCCTCGCGGAGGAGCGGCATGAGCGGGTGCGTTATCGGCTGGGGTCACAGCAAATTCGGCAAGCACGACGGCCGGGACATCGAATCATTGATCGTCGAGGTGACCGAGGCGGCGCTCGGCGATGCCGGGGTCGGCGCCGCGGATATCGATGCGGTTTATGTCGGGACCATGAATGGCGGGTTTGTCCGCCAGGAGTTTCCGGCCTCGCTGGTGTTTCAGGCCGATCCCGGCTTCCGCTTCAAGCCCGCAACCCAGGTCGAGAACGCCTGCGCCACCGGTTCGGCGGCAATCCACCAGGGATTGAACGCGATCGCCGCCGGCCGGGCGCGCCTTGTCCTGGTCGTCGGGGTCGAAAAGATGAGCGAGGTGTCGGGCGCCAGGGTCGGCGACATTCTGCTCGGCGCCAGCTATCGCAAGGAAGAAGACGCCATCGAAGGTGGTTTTGCCGGCATTTTCGGGCAGATCGCGCAAAGCTATTTCCAGCGCTACGGCGACCAGTCCGACGCCTTGGCGCTGATCGCCGCCAAAAACCACAAGAACGGCGTCGCCAATCCCTTGGCACAAATGCAAAAGGATCTTGGCTACGAGTTCTGCCGCACGGTTTCCGACAAGAACCCGATCGTTGCCGGCCCGCTCAAGCGCACCGATTGCTCGCTGGTTTCCGATGGGGCGGCCGCTCTCGTGCTGGCCGACATCGCGACGGCGCTGCGCATGCCCAAGGCGGTTGTCTTTCGCGCCGCCGAGCAAGTCAATGATTTCCTGCCGATGAGCCGGCGCGACGTGGTCGCATTCGAGGGGCCGGCGCTGGCTTGGCAGCGCGCCCTTGCCGCCGCGGGTCTCAGGCTCGACTATCTCGACCTCGTCGAGACCCATGACTGCTTTACGATTGCCGAATTGATCGAATACGAGGCGATGGGGCTGACGCCCAAGGGCGCGGGCGCACGCGCGATCCTCGAAGGCTGGACCGAAAAGGACGGCCGGCTGCCGGTCAACCCGTCGGGCGGGCTTAAGGCCAAGGGCCATCCGATCGGCGCCACCGGGGTGTCGATGCATGTGCTGGCGGCGATGCAGGTGACCGGGCGCGCCGGCGGCATGCAGATACCCGGCGCTAAGCTTGCCGGGGTTATGAATATGGGCGGTGCCGCGGTGGCCAATTTCGTCAGCATCCTCGAACCGCTGCGCGGCTGAGGCGGAGGGCATCAAAGGGGCGCAGCAGCGCCGCCCGACCGTTGCCACAGGCGACGGCGCGTGTTGAGGGAGGTGTCATGGCGTCGTTCCGAGCTCTGGTTCTGCGCGAGAGCGACGGCCGGGTTACGTCCGGCATCGAGCAGGTGGACGAAGACCGGCTGCCCGCCGGTGATGTGACGGTGGCGGTCGAGTATTCGACCCTCAATTACAAGGATGGCATGATCCTCGAGGGGCGCGGCCGGCTCGTGCGCAGCTACCCGCATATCCCCGGCATCGATTTTGCCGGCACCGTCGAGCGCTCGGAAAATTCCGAATTCAAACCGGGTGACCCGGTCATTCTGACCGGGTGGCGGGTCGGGGAGGTGCATTGGGGCGGCTATGCCGAAAAGGCGCGCGTGCGCGGCGAGTGGCTGGTGCATCGCCCCGA
Organism: Alphaproteobacteria bacterium; assembly: GCA_021324875.1. GTDB lineage: Bacteria > Pseudomonadota > Alphaproteobacteria > ATCC43930 > CGMCC-115725 > AP-15. Next base: position 1,149 of record JAJPIH010000454.1, on the reverse strand, counting down.
CGGGCTCGGCGCCAAGGAGGCGATGGCGATCGGCACCGCCGGTTTTACCGCGATGCTGGCGATCATCGCGCTCGAGCGGCACGGGCTGACGCCCGCTTCCGGCGAGGTTCTCGTCACCGGCGCGGCGGGCGGCGTCGGCAGCATCGCCACGGCGCTGCTAGCCCAGCTCGGCTATCGCGTCGTCGCCGCGACCGGCCGGCCCGAATTGCGCGATTATCTGACTGGCCTGGGCGCCGCCGAGCTGATCGAGCGCAGCGCCTTGGCGGCTGCCCCGACCCGGCCGCTTGAGCGCGAGCGCTGGGCGGGCGCGGTCGACGCGGTCGGGGGTACCACCCTGGCGAGCGTGCTCAGCCAGCTCAAATACCGCGCCAGCGTCGCCGCATGCGGGCTTGCCGGGGGCAGCGAGCTTCCAACGACCGTGATCCCGTTTCTGTTGCGCGGCGTCAATCTGCTCGGCATCGATTCGGTCATGTGTCCGCGGGCGGAGCGGATCGAGGCCTGGCGACGGCTGGCCCGCGACTTGCCGCGCGACCGCCTGGCGCGCATCACGCAAACCGTTGCGCTGCCGGCCCTGCCGGCGTTGGCGCCGCGCATCCTCGAAGGGAGGGTGCAGGGCCGCGCCGTCGTCGACATGGCTCTGTAGCACGCCGGGAATTGCCCCGGTTGACCGGGCGTTGGCCGAATATGAAGAGCCGATCGCCGCAGTCTCACACGTTTAGCGCCGCACAGCGCGGCCTCGTTGTGCAGCGGGTCATCGTCGACGGATGGAGCGTTCGCACCGCGGCGCGCGCGGCCGGCCTCCCCGAGCGATTGGTCGCCGCCTGGGTTGCCGATTTCCGCCGCGCCGGGATGGCGAGCTTGCGCGGCCGGTCGGGTAGGACCGTCCTCGCCGACCGGGTGCGGCGGTTTTTTGTCGACCCCGCCCTGTTTGTCGCCCGCATCGTCGCCCGCGGCCTGCGCTGGCTTTTGGCGCTGGACAGCCCGCAATCGGCGCCGATTCGCCGCTGGCACGACGACCGCCGCGGCGGCCCGCACCGGTGACCGCCACGACGGACTGCCGCCGCCCGCTCGGCCCAGTCGAGGGCCGGCGGCTGTTCGACAACCGCATGCCCACGCTATAGTTTAGCGATTGCGCGCCTTGCGCCGGTC
>JAJPIH010000115.1 GCA_021324875.1 Alphaproteobacteria bacterium | reverse complement strand
GCGCGCCGGCGACCGCGAACAAAGTGCCGTTCCCATCGCTGATGGAAAGACGGCGCGGCGGGGCGCGCGGACAGCGGTTTGCGGTAAGCCCGGGGGCCTTTGGCGGCGGGCTACAGGCCCGGAAAGACGCGCGGCCAATGCGGCGGCCGCGCGGGTGGCGGACCGGCGGCGACGCCGCCGTCCCGATCGCGCTCGGGTGTGGCGCCCGGCTCGGCCGATGGTGCGCCGCGGTGCGGCCACATCATCGCCGCAGAATGAGTTGGGACCGAGGGTTGTCTTGCCAGCACGGCAAGAAGATCGACAGTCATTGCCACGTCCTCCACTGAGCAACATGGGAAACGATCGTCGCCGGACCACAAATGGCATCCGGCGGCCGTCGATCTGGGAGCGTGCGATCGACGGTTCAAGTGGCGGCGGGACGGACGCGGCCGCCATCCGGCCAAACCCGCCACGCCCGGCTAGCGCTGGCGTCGCGACCGCGGCCGACGGCCCCCCAAGGCGGATCCATCACGGTCGGCCGCCGCCGGATTCCGGCTTTCGCCGGCATGGCGAACCTCGGTAAAGTTCGACCGGATCTGACGGGAGGGACGCAAATGCCCGAAATTGGCGACGCAAAGGGTGAATTTCGCGGGCTTGCCTACCGCAATGACACCGAACTCAAAGCCTGGCTTGCCAAAAGGCCGCGCGAGACGGCGCTTGAACCGGAATTGCCGATCGTCGATCCACACCATCATTTCTGGGACACGCCGCAGCGCGGGCGTTATCTGCTGCACGAATTGCTCGAGGATATCGGCCCCGGTCCCGCCGCCGGCGGCCACAACATTGTCGCCACCGTATTTCTCGAATGCCGCTCGATGTACCGCCAGCACGGACCGGCCGAAATGGCGCCGGTCGGCGAGGTCGAATTCGTCAACGGCATCGCCGCGATGAGCGCTTCGGGCGGCTATGGTCCGTGCCGGGTCGCGGAGGCCATTGTCGGCCACGCCGATCTGACGTTGGGCGCGCGCGTGCGCGAGGTCCTCGAAGCCGAGATCGCGGCCGGTGGCGGCCGCTTTCGCGGCATTCGCCATGGCGTCTCGTGGGACGCGCATGACGAAATCCAGCGATATGCGACCCGTGTCGTGCCGCCGCATCTGGTGCGCGACGCAAAATTCCGCGAAGGCTTCGCGCAGCTGGCGCCGTTGGGCTTGAGCTTTGAGTCGTGGCAGTACCATCCGCAGCTCGTCGATGCGATCGATCTCGCCCGCGCCTTTCCCGAAACCACGATCATCCTGAACCATGTGGGCGGCGTGCTCGGCGTCGGCCCTTATCGCGGCCGCCGGCAGGAAATCCTGGCAAGCTGGCGCAAGGATATCGCCGAGTTGGCCAAATGCCCGAATGTCTACGTCAAGCTCGGCGGTGTCGGCATGACCTCGTTCGGCTTCGATTTTCCCGAGCGCGACTTGCCGCCCACCTCCGAGGAGCTGGCCGCCGCCTGGCGCCAATATATCGAGCCCTGCATCGAGGCCTTTGGACCCGAGCGCGCGATGTTCGAGAGCAATTTTCCCCCCGACAAGCAGTCGGGCGGCTATGCCGAGCTGTGGAACGCGTTCAAACGGATTACCGCCGGCGCCTCGGCCAGCGAGAAAAAGGCGCTTTATAGCGGCACGGCGGCGCGGGTCTATCGCCTGGCCCAACCCTGACCCGGCTTGCGGAGGACACCATGCCCAAGATACAAGCGGAGAGGCTGCTCGAAATCGGCCAAGCCCTGTTTGAGGCGGCGGGCACGCCGCGCGCCGAGGCCGAGCTGGTCATGCGCCATATCGTCGGCGCCAATCTTGTCGGCCATGATTCGCACGGGGTGATCCAGATCCCGACCTATATCGAGCGCATCAAGGCCGGCCATATCGTCCCCGGCGCACCATGGACGATCGTGCAGGAATCGCCGACCACGACCATCGTCGACGGCCATTGGGGCTTTGGCTATGTCGCCAATGAGCGGGCGATGCGGCTGACGATCGACAAGGCCAAAACCGCCAATGTCGCGGCCGCGACCGTGTTTCGCCAGGGCCATATCGGGCGGTTGTCGAGCTATACCCAGATGGCCGCGGAAGCCGGTATGATCGGGCTGTGCACCGCCGATTCCGGCCGCTCGCCCAAGGCCGTCGCCCCGTTTGGCGGGCGCGAGGCGCGGCTCGGCACCAACCCGATCTCGATTGCGATCCCATCCGATCTCGAGGGGCCGCTCTATCTCGACATGGCGACTTCGGCGGCCGCCGCCGGCAAGATCGCGCTCGCCGTTGCCCGCAACGAGCCGGTGCCCGACGGCTGGGTGATCGGCGCCGACGGCCGGCCGACCAACGATCCGCGGCAGTTGCGCCAGGGCGGGGCGCTGTTGCCGCTGGGCGGGCCGGAAGGCGGCTACAAGGGCACCGGGCTGGCGGTGATGGTCGAAATCTTGTGCGGGCTTCTGACCGGGCTCGGCTTTGGCGTCGAGCCCAGCGGCCGGCATAATGACGGCTGCTTTATGGCGGTATTCAATGTGGCGGCGTTCCGACCGCTCGCCGCGTTCAAAAAGGATGTCGGTGACTTCATTGCCTATCTCAAGGCGACCCCGCCGGCCGCCGGGTCCTCGGGCGTGCTCTATCCCGGCGAGATCGAACACCGTCGCCAGCAGCAGCGTCGCCGCGAGGGCATCGAGGTCGAAGACGCCACCTGGTACAAATTGCAGCAATTGGCCGAAAGCTATGGCCTTTCCGACAAGCTCGAACTGACCGAGCCCGAGTGACGGCGCCGATCGCGACCCGTGCTGCGGCCGATAATGCCGCGGGCGAGCCGGTAGCGGCGTCCGCCCGCGGTCCCTAAATTGTCGGCATCGGCAGGCGGCGGGCGTGCGGCCGGCGCTGTCCCCGTTCTCGCTCTCCCGCTCCGGGAGGGGTGCTTGTTGCGAATTGGAAATTTTGCGCATGGATGTTCAAAGCCCCACCCAACTCCCGGCGACGGTCGACGACACCCTGGCTCTGCTTGGCAGCGCTGACTATGTTGCCGACCGCAGCCTTGCGACCGCGGTGCATTTGGCCCTGCATCTGCGGCGCCCGCTGTTTCTCGAGGGCGAGGCCGGGGTGGGAAAGACCGAGATCGCCAAGGTCTTGGCGACGGCGCTGCGCCGCCGGCTGATCCGGCTGCAATGCTATGAAGGGCTCGACGTCGCTTCGGCGGTCTATGAATGGGATTACGCCCGGCAGATGATCGAGATCCGCCTCGCCGAAGCGGCCGAGGAGGACCGCGGCGAGATCGAAAGCACGATCTTTTCTGAACGCTTTCTGATCAAGCGGCCGCTGTTGCAGGCGCTCGAACCCGACATCGCCGGCGCGCCGGTGCTGCTGATTGACGAGATCGACCGCACCGACGAGCCGTTCGAGGCGTATCTGCTGGAAATCCTGTCGGATTTTCAGGTGACGACCCCCGAGATCGGTACGATCCACGCCGAAGAAGCGCCGATCGTGGTCATCACCTCGAACCGCACCCGCGAAATCCACGACGCATTAAAGCGGCGGTGCTTTTACTACTGGGTCGATTACCCGAGCGCCGAACGCGAACTGGAAATCCTGCGGCGCAAAGCGCCCGGCGCGCGCGAGAGTCTGTCGCGCCAGGTCGTCGCCTTTGTCCAGAAATTGCGGACGATGGATCTGTTCAAGCTTCCCGGCATCGCCGAGACGATCGACTGGGCCGAGGCGCTGATGCAGCTCGACGTGCTGGAACTCTCGCCGCAGGCGGTCAACGACACGCTCGGCGTATTGCTCAAATACCAGGACGACATCGCCCGCATCCAGGGCAGCGAGGCCGCGCGGCTGCTCGATCAAATCAAGGCCGAAGCCGCCGCGGCGCAAGCGTGATGCGCTCGGCAACCCGGCTTGCCCCGATGGCCCGGTCTCGATAGGTCCGCAGTGATGCCTGTCACCGCGTCCGCTTCGGATCAGGCGGAGCCCGGCGGATCGCTGGTCGCCAATCTGATGCATTTTGGCCGCACCCTCAGGGCGGCGGGGCTGCCGGTCGGCCCGGGCAAGGTCATCGACGCGGTCGAAGCGGTGCGCACCGTCGGTGTTTCCGACCGGCGCGACTTCTATTGGACGTTGCATGCTGTGTTTGTCAACCGCCCCGATCAGCGGTTGATTTTCGACCAAGCGTTTCATGTTTTCTGGCGCAACCCCGATCTTTTGAAAAAGATGCTGGCGCTGGTCCTGCCCGAAATGCGCGTCGACCTGCCCGCCGACCGCGGCGCCGAGATGTCGCGCCGCCTCGCTGAAGCGCTGCATCCGAACCACGGCGAAAACGAGGCCGAACGCGAAGAGGTCGAGACCGAGATCGATGCGGTGATGACCTTTTCCGACCGCGAGCAGTTGCGCGGCATGGATTTCGAGAAGATGTCGGTCGAGGAATTGGCGCGCGCCAAGGCGGCGATTGCGCGGCTGCGGCTGCCGGTTGAAGATGTGCCGACCCGCCGCTTCGCCCCCGATCGGCACGGCGCCCGCGCCGATCTCCGTGCGACATTGCGCGCGGCGCTGCGCTCGGGCGGGCTTATCGAATTGAAACGCAAGAGCCGCCGCCGCCGCCCGCCGCCTCTGGTCGTGCTGTGCGACATTTCCGGCTCGATGAGCCGCTACAGCCGGATCTTTCTGCATTTCATGCACACGGTCACCAATGACCGCGACCGGGTTTACACCTTTGTGTTTGGTACGCGGCTGACCAACATCACCCGCTATCTGCGCTTTCGCGACGTCGATGTCGCGCTCGATCGGGTCGGCGACGCGGTGGTCGACTGGTCGGGCGGGACCCGCATCGGTCACGCGATCGGCGAGTTCAACCGGTTGTGGTCGCGGCGCCTGTTGGGCCAGGGCGCGATCGTGCTGCTGATTACCGACGGCCTCGACCGCGACGCGGGCATCGGTCTGGCGCGTGAAATGGACCGGCTGCACCGTTCCTGCCGGCGGCTGGTATGGCTCAACCCGCTGTTGCGCTATGCCGGCTTCGAGCCAAAATCATTGGGGATGCGGGCGATGATGCCTTATGTCGACGAGTTTCGCCCGGTGCACAACCTGGCGAGCCTCGAGGCGCTGATCGAGGTGCTGAGCGGGCCGACGCAGCGCCGCGGTTTGGCCGCACCGGCGGTGCCGGCCGACCGCAGGCAGGCGTCATGAGGTTTGGCGGCTGTCCGGCGGCAGGCAGGAGCGAGGCAACCGGGCGCTTTTCGAGACCCCGTTTCAGGCATTGGCGGCAATAGCGGAATGAGGGTGGCATGAGCGACACGGCAGAGATCCTGGAACAGGCGGCACGCTGGCGCGAGGCCGGCGCGCAGGTGGCCTTGGCGACGGTCGTCACGACCTGGGGCTCCTCACCCCGCCCGGTCGGCGCCAAGCTCGCCGTCGACGACAAGGGCGCGATGGTCGGCTCGGTATCGGGCGGCTGCGTCGAGGGGGCGGTCGTCGAGCAGGCGCTCGAGGTGATCCGCGACGGCAAGCCGCGGCTGCTCGATTTCGGGGTCAGCGACGACCAGGCCTGGGAGGTCGGGCTCGCCTGCGGCGGCAAGATCCAGATCTTTGTCGAGCGCGTCGAATGAAGGGCGCCATCCTCGACCGCGTCGTCGCTGCGGCGCGCGCGCACCGCTCGGTCGCACTTGCCACCGAGCTTGGCAGCGGCCGGCAATTGGTGCTCGACGGCAGCGCCGTGGAGGGCGATCTCGCCCTCGACGCGGCGTCGACCGCGGCGGTGCGCGATATCTGGCGAGCCGGCCGCAGCCGCACGATCGAAACCCCGGCGGGGCGCGTCTTTGTCGAGGTGCTGACCCCGCCGATGCGCTGTTTTGTGGTCGGCGCGGTGCATATCGCCCAGCCACTGGCGCATATGCTGGCGATGGTTGATTACGCGGTCACCGTGATCGACCCGCGCGGCGCGTTTGCGACCGAGGCGCGGTTTCCGGGCGTCGATCTGGTCAGCGAATGGCCGGATGAGGCGCTCGAGCGCCTGCATCCCGACCGCGGTTCGGCGGTGGTGGCGCTGACCCATGATCCCAAACTCGACGATCCGGCCTTGGCCGCGGCCTTGCGCTCGGAGTGCTTTTACATCGGCGCCTTGGGCTCGCGCCGCAACCATGCGCGGCGCTGTGAGCGGCTCAAAGAGCAAGGTTTCACCGATGCCGATCTGGCGCGCATTCACGGCCCGATCGGGCTGTCGATCGGTGCGATCTCGCCGGCCGAAGTCGCGGTCTCGATCGTCGCCGAGATGATCCAGGTCTGGCGCCAGGGTCGCGCGGCCGAGGCGGAGGCGG
>JAJPIH010000274.1 GCA_021324875.1 Alphaproteobacteria bacterium | reverse complement strand
GGATTTATCTTTACCGATCGCGGCGGCACCCGCCCCCCGGCGGCAAAGGCCGGCTTTGCGCTGGATGGCACCGACGTGCTGGGCCATGTCGAAAGCTTTCCGGGCGCAGTGCCGAACCTGCCGACCCTCGAAGCGGCGGCGGCGGGCAACGGCTTTCTCAACCAATATCTCGACGCCGACCACGTCGTCCGCCGGGTGCCGCTGGTGCTGACCCTGTCGTCGCAGCGCTATCCGGGCTCGTCCACCGGCACCCCCTATCCGTCGCTTGCCGCCGAGGCGCTGCGCGTCGCTTTTGGCGCGTCGACCTATATCCTGCGCGCCGCCGGCGCCAACCGTGAGCGCGATTTCGGGCAGGCGACCGGTATGACCGCGGTTCGGATCGGGCCGCTCGTCGTTCCAACCGACGCCGCCGGCCGGGTGTGGCTGCATTATGCGCGAGACGAACCGTCGCGCAGGATCTCGGCGGCAAAAGTGGTCGCCGGAACGTTCGATCCGGCGCTGGTGGCAGGGCATATCGTCCTGGTCGGGACGTCGGCGGCGGGTGTGATCAACGATTTGCAGGCGACCCCGCTCGCGCGCGGTGTGCCCGGGGTGGACATCCACGCGCAGTTGATCGATGAAATCCTGCAGGGCGACTTTCTGACCCGCCCCGATTGGGCGGTCGGCGCCGAAATCCTCTACGCGCTGGTCGTCGGCGCGGTGCTGATTTTTGTTTTGCCGCGGATCGGGGCTTGGCCCTGCGCGGTTGTCGGCGGCGCTTCGGTGGCGGTGGCGATCGGCGGCTCGTGGGCGGCGTTCAAATACGCCCATCTTCTGCTCGACCCGGTCTATCCGTGGGCCGTCATGACGCTCGTCTATCTGGTCGCGAGCCTGATCGGCTATTTGCGCACCGAGGCGCGTCAGCGCGAAATCCGCAGCGCATTTGCCCGCTACATGTCGCCGCATTACGTCGCCGAATTGGCGCGTCACCCGGAAAAGCTGGTGCTCGGCGGCGAAAAACGCATGATGACGATCATGTTTAGCGACATCCGCGGGTTTACCAGCCGTGCTGAAGGGATGGACGCGCAGGCGCTGACCCATTTCATGAACACGTTTCTATCGCCGATGACCGAGATCATCACCGAACAAAAGGGCACGATCGACAAATATATCGGCGATTGCATCATGGCCTTCTGGAACGCCCCGCTCGACGATCCCGATCACGCCCGCAACGCGCTGCGCGCGGCCCAGTTGATGCGGGCCAAGCTCCGCGCCCTCAATCATCTGTGGACCGCGGAAGCCGAAGCGGCCGGTCGCGTGTTCCGGCCGGTTGAGATCGGCATCGGCATCAATACCGGGGAATGCGTGGTCGGCAATTTCGGTTCGCAGCAGCATTTCGACTATTCGCTGCTCGGCGACCCGGTCAATCTTGCCTCGCGGCTGGAAGGCCTCGGCAAGGTCTATGGCATCGACCTCGTGATCGGCGAAGAGACGGCAAAGCAGCTCGACGAACCGGGGCTGATCGAGGTCGACCTGGTCGCGGTCGAGGGCAAGTCGCAGGCCGGGCGCGTCTTCACGCTGCCGCCCGAGCCCGTCGCCGAAGACGGCTTTGTTGACCGGCATAGCGCGTTGCTAGAGGCCTATCGTCACCAGGATTGGAAAGCGGCGCTTGCTCTCCTCGATGATGCGCGGCTTGCTGCAGTGCGTCACCTGGCGCCGGTCTATGCGCTATATCGCCGCCGCATCGCGCATTTCCAAGATCAAGCGCCGCCTGCCGATTGGGATGGCGTGTTCGCGGCCGAGGAAAAGTAACGGCGTGCATTGCAGCGCAGCAGACCAGCCGAGCAGCCGGTACCGGCGGCTGATCGTTTTACGTTAATGTGTCGAAATATCACAACATATGACAGTTCGTAACAAACCGACTTTATTTTGCGCGCTGTTTTGGCGATAATTGCGTGTCCTGCGCAATTGATCAGGCGGGATGACGGACGCATACAGCGCCGTTGTTGCCCCGGGAGCGTAGCAGGTTATGGTCATGGAGTTTCGCGTTTGCCGCCGTGGTCGTGCGGCGCGTTGGGTGGTAACGCTCGGCGAGCGCGTGTACGGCGCTTATCTCGACAAGGAGCAGGCGCTGCTCGATGCCGTCGATGCCGCGCGCGACGCGTTGGCGGCCGGCAATGACGCTCAGGTCTGGCTCAAGGATCGCACCACGATGCGGGTGTTTTGACCGGTCATTGCCTGCGCAAGGCCGGCCGATGGCGCCGGCCTCGACCGATCGCGGTCGTCGGCGCGCGCCAGCCGCCATGGCGCTTCATGGGCGCGAGCCGGGCGCGGGTGGAACCGCTTATCCAAGCGCGTTGAGCATGTCCTGGGTGACGAGCGTGACGCCGTTTTCGGTGCGGTAAAAGCGTTGGCTGTCAAGCACCGGGTCCTCGCCAATCACCAGCCGTTCCGGGATCCGGCAGCCGCGGTCAACAACCACCCGGGTCAGCCGGGCGCGCCGGCCGATCTCGACATCGGGCAGCAGCACCGCCTCGTGGGTTCTGGCAAATGAATTGACCTGGCAATTGGAGAACATCAGCGAGCGGCGCACCGTCCCGCCGGAGACGATGCAGCCGCCCGACACCATCGAATCGACCGCCATGCCGCGCCGGTCTTCATCGTCAAAGACAAATTTCGCCGGCGGCAATTGTTGCTGATAGGTCCAGATCTGCCAGTTCGGATCGTAGATGTCGAGGGACGGGGTGGGCGTAACCAAATCGATGTTTGCCGCCCAATAGGCGTCGATGGTCCCAACGTCGCGCCAATACGCCTCGGCT
>JAJPIH010000426.1 GCA_021324875.1 Alphaproteobacteria bacterium | reverse complement strand
TGTGCGGCGCGCCCGCGAGCTCGGCTTCACCTTGGAGGAGGTGCGAACGCTTCTTTGTCTGGCGGCCGGCGGACCAGCGTCCTGCGCCGAGGCTCGTGAACTCGCCGCCGCCCATCTAAATGACGTCCGGGCACGCATCGCCGATTTGCAATGCATGGAACGCATCCTCGCCGAGACGGTGCGCGCCTGCGATGCCGGCGACGATGCTTGCTGCCCGCTGATCGCGACGCTGTCGCGGCCACAGCGGCCGGCGCAGTCCGGCGCGTCGCCGTCTCTGAGGGACATGCCTCCTTCTCCAGCACGGGCGGAGCCGTCGTCGTGACCGATCGAGCCGATCGCCCGGTGCTGTTCTGGTTTCGGCAGGATTTGCGATTGGCCGACATCCCCGGTCTTTTGGCGGCCGCCGAGAGCGGCAGACCGCTCGTCGCGGCGTTTGTTCTCGATGACGAAACGCCCGGACGATGGCGGCTCGGAGGCGCGGCGCGCTGGTGGCTGCATCACAGCCTCGCGGCGCTCGACAAAAGCCTCTCTGCGCTCGGCGGCACACTGGTGCTGCGGCGTGGCCGGGCGGCCGAGGCCATTGCGTCGCTCGTCCGGGAGACGGGCGCCGCCGCGGTCTATTGGAACCGGTGCTACGAGCCCTACGCGATCGCCCGCGACAAGGCGATCAAGCGCACGCTGGCTGAAAACGGCATTGCACGGCGGAGCTTTAATGCTTCCTTGCTTTATGAGCCGTTGACAGTTCTGAACAAAGAGGGCAGCCCGTTCGCGATCTTCGCCGCCTTCTGGCGCGCCTGCCTCGCCCGCGGTGCCCCTCCGGCGCCATTGCCGCCACCGCGGCGGCTGGTGTTTGCTCCCGGCCCCGCAAGCGACAGCCTCGATGGCTGGCGACTTGCCCCATCGCAGCCAAACTGGGCCGGAGGCTTCGCCACACGTTGGATTCCGGGCGAAAGCGGGGCGCAACAGCGTCTGGCCAATTTCCTCGACACCGGCGCCCGGGACTACGCGGCCCAGCGTGATCGCCTCGATCTGAATGCGACCTCGCGGCTTTCGCCGCACCTTCGCTTTGGCGAAATCGATCCGCGGCAGATCTGGCATGCGATTCTCGCGGCCCGGGCCGCCTGTTCATGGCCGCAACAGACGGTCGACAAATTTCTGTTAGAGCTAGGCTGGCGCGAATTCGCCCATGCTCTTCTGTACCACCATCCTGAGCTTCCACACGCGCCGCTGCGGACCGCGTTCGCGCGCTTTTCGTGGCAGGTCAATGCCAAACATCTTGCCGCGTGGCAGCAAGGGCTTACCGGCTATCCGATCGTCGATGCCGCGATGCGCGAGCTGTGGGCGACCGGCTGGATCCATAATCGCGCCCGGATGATCGTTGCGTCGTTTCTAGTCAAGCACCTGCTCATTCCCTGGCAGGAAGGGCAAGCGTGGTTTTGGGACACGCTGGTCGACGCCGACCTCGCCAACAACGCCACCAATTGGCAGTGGATCGCGGGCTGCGGGGTCGACGCCGCCCCGTATTTCCGGATCTTCAATCCGGTCCTGCAAGGCGAGAAGTTCGATCCGCAAGGAAGCTATGTCCGACGGTGGGTGCCCGAACTCGCCGGCCTCCCGGATACCTGGATTCACAAGCCCTGGCTCGCCTCAGCGTGGATGCTGCGGAATGCTGGCATAAGATTGGGTGAAAATTACCCCGCGCCGATTGTCGATCATCGCGTCGCTCGCCGGCGCGCTTTGCAGGCCTTCGCGCATCTCACCCCGGCACCGATCTGAGCAATGGCGCGCGCACCAAAACCCGCCTCAGTCACGAGGCGAAAGCGCAGCAACCAACAATCGCTGTTCGTCTTGCCGTTTGCGTAGAGCTGCTCGGCTGCGCCCGAGCGACGGTAATGCCGTCCTGTGCCCGCTCACAAACCCCAAAGGCACCGCCAGAGTTTCGGTCGGCCCTTATTGGCATTGATCGGCGCCGAGGGCGGTCACCATCTTTTATGTGCCGCTACAGCGACAGCCGAGGCGCCACCAGCGCGCGCTGCTGGGCTTGCTGCCGAACTGGAGGCCGCCGCCTTCGGACAGCTTCTGGAGCTTTCCGGTTGGCCGGGTCTGTCGGTATTTCACGTCGGGGAGGGCCAAGGGTTAGGCCTGCGTTCGCGCCGCCCTTTTCAACGCGAAGCGCCTGCCGATACCGACACGCTACCATCAATTTGCCTTGCTGGACGAGCGTGGACGCCCTGCGCCGATATGCGCCGACCCGAATTCTTGTCGAGAAAAATTTGTGTGCTTCAGACTCTTATCGCGGCACGCGCGTAACACTCTACGGCGAAGAAGGAATGGTGCCCAGGGGCGGAATTTACAGTCCGCACCGGATAGCTACGCCTCTCTACGATGTTCTACGAAATCGACGCATAATCAAAGACTTGCGTTTCGCTCCAACCCGCATTGCGTACCACCGGATACCCCCGAATTCGCTCCCGCTTGCTTACCCCATGCTTACCCGGATCACCAGCCGCTCGGCCATTGGCGCATTCGGAACAAAGGGGGAGCGGGGGTGTCGGTCGTCGGGACGCGATCGACGTGATGTAGAGAGCGGCCGTACTGATCCGTCCGACCGTCCGAAGCGTCCGAGCGTAGCCAAGATCAACGGGTTGCTGTCGGACGGCCGGATGTTGAGCCGTCCGACGTGTCGTCCTACTCCGCGACGCCCTATTTCGGCTTCTGAGCGTCCGCGAGAACCTTGCCGACCACGAGCCCCAGCGCATCGGTTTGTGCGTCGGCCGCGCTCATGTCTGGGTTGTACTCGTAGGCGAACTCGCGCACGTTCGTAATCCCATTGCGCCGAGCCGGCAGCTCTTCAAAGCGGCTGAGCCGGCCGATCCGCTGCACGGCCGAGACGCCGACGCCGGCGAGCCGCCCAGCCTTTAGGATGCCCGTGGTAACGGCAAGGAGCCAGCACACAATCGCTTCCTAGTCGGCGAGAGCACCGAGCCGAATGGGCGAGGCGCCTTTTTTCGGCGCGCCGCCAGCCGTCGCACCTCGCCGCTGCTCTCCGTTGCTTGATCGACTTCCCGATGCAGCCTTAAGCTGCAAAAAGGAGGCAAAGAACGTGAACGCCACTGGCACGTCAGTGCACGCCCGGCTGCCCGCTGCGTTGGAGAAAATCCTTCGCGACCGCGGTTTGTCGGAGCCGCATGGAGGACCCCTGTACACGTACCGCTTCACTCCCGATGAAATCGCGGTCCTGAAGCAAAGGCTGATCGAACTGCTCGCCCGGGTCGGGGCGACCTGTCTCGACACGCGATGGTGCGCGCAAGCCTTCGTTGTGATCGCATCGAATTGGTTTTGCCATTGGCGCGGCGAGGGCGTCTGGGGCTACGCGCCTTTGTGCGCCGAGTTGGGTTTCCAATACCGTCAGGATCATTGGCAAGATGTGACAGCCGGCATTCGCGAAGGGTTGAAAGCCTGGGGTCGACCTGTGCGCCGCAACGAAAATGGCGGCGCCGAATATCTCGCATCGCTCATCTGCGAAGGCGGCCTTCCGTTGCGCGCCGTTCAGGGCGGTCGGTGGCTGTACCAATGGCTGCAAGGGACCCTCAATCTCGTCGCGCGCGGCGTCTCTGCCGACCAAGCGGCTACCCAGGAAGCTTGGCGCGTCCCGGATGCGTTCCGTAAAGATTTGACACTTGTCGCCGGCGAGCTCGCGGCTCGATTGCACGAAATCCAGCGGGAGTTGGCGACTGCGGACCGGACCGGTCTCGATGCCATCGCCTGGCTCGACCTGAATCGGGCTGGCTGGCGTGCCACCTTGCCCGTCGATATGGAAGACGAGGATGCCCGCTCGTTAATCGAAGGCGTGGTCCGCCGGGCCGAGCACAGGGCAGCCGGCGATATCGGGGTGGAGCGCGGCCTCCTGCGGGGCAGCGACGGTCTGTGGGATTTCACGATCAAGATTTCGCTCAACGGCTTTATCGAGCACAGCCGGCTGCCCCAGGACATCGCTTCGAGGCTGACGGGCAAGCTGCGCGCCCGTATCCGGCCCGCCGGAGACCTGCTGGGGCTTCTGTCTGCCGAGCTAGGCATTATGGAGGCCTACGAAGAGGATGAAATCCGTTGGTGGCGTCTCCGTCCCTTGCGCCGGCTCGTCGACTTGCGGTGCCCCCCGGCGCTTCGGGTTGACCTCGCTGTCGAAGCGGATGGCGCCCCGCTGGGCAATTTCCTTCTTCCGGAAGCCGAAGAGCTCACCCCGGAACCCCTCGCCTTTCTACCAAATCCAGGCGATCCGGACCGCCTCGCCCTGGCCGCCCGTGGTTCGCATACAACATGGCTTCCTCAGCTCATCGTAGCGGCACCTCCCGAGTGCCGACCACTGTTCAATTGCACCAGCGGTTCACTCGAACCGATCGGGCATACGCGCGCGTTCAGCCTTGAGCTTTATCGGTTGGAGGGCGAACTCCGCTTTGAACGGGATGGGCAAACCTACCGCTGGCGGACCGGTGCCGAGCGGGAAAGCCTCGCCGTCCTCGCCGTTGATGGTACGACCGAACCCGATGTGCGGGGCCTAGCATGGAAGCACTCGCCTCGCGTTTACGTGCAGGAGGGCAGCTCCAAGCGAGAGCCGGCGAGGTCAAATGGCGACCGTCGCGAGGCGGTCGCTGGCGAAGCTGGCCCGCAGAAGCCCCCCGTGGCGACGTGACCTTTGTGCTCATTCGCGATGGTGTCACCGTGTCAAGGGCGATCGCTGCCGTCGCTCCGTCGGGCTTTTCGGTAACGGCAAAGGCCGGAGCGCGCCGCGCACTGTCTGTTGCGGGGCTGCAAGGTGCGACGGTTACGATCGCGGGAACCAGTAAGAACGTCCCATCCGCCGATCCGCTCACCGTGGAGCGGCCAGGAGGCGCAGGGAGCCATTTCGATCTCGATGCAATCTGGCCAGACGGAACGAGCTGGAGGACCGAACTTTACGACCGGACGGCGCGACCGGGATTTACCAACAGCGCCGGCGCGGAGCTACCGCCCGGATGGCGGGGCTGCATTGATGCTCTTTTTGGCATTTACGCGTCGTGCCCTGATTGGGGCAAGCTCACGCTCGAGATCACCGTGGCCCATTCCACGCGCTGCATCACGCGACCGATCCGGGGAGAAACGCCCCTTTATGCCCTCAGCACGGATATCCGCGCATTGATGGCGACCACGAGCCGATTGGATGCAGCTGTTCGGTTGCAGTGGATCGGCGCCGGGGATCATCACGTCGAAATCGGCCTCTTTGACGTTTCCTTGGAAGTGCATGATGGCGAAGTCTGGCCATCATACGCGGACCTGACACGCGTAGCGGCCTCCGACACGGCTCGCGTGACGCTGTTGGCGACACCGCTGGCCGATCCTCCGGAAGAATATGTGCTCGCGGACGGTGAACTGACGACCTACCGGTTGCGGCGCTTCAGCCTGCCGGCGGCTGGGCCTGGCGGGCCATGGCTCGTCTATGGCCGCGTCGACGATCGGTTTCGTATCCGCCCGCGGGTCGTGGTCACGCGTTCGGGCCCAGGCAAGCAGCATACGCCGCTGTATAACTTGATCCTGAATGCCGACCCCGCGACGCGCCGTCAGCTCCTCATCCGTCTTCTAAACTCGGGCGAACTGACTGACCGAGAACTCGAAGAGGCTCGGAACCTAATCGTCTGCTTTCAGCCGCGCACGCCTCTCCAGTCGTTGGATTTGGCGGCCGCGCTCATCGACGCGCCTGCGACAGCCGTGAGGCTGCTGCTGAGCAGTAAAGACACGGAAGTCGATATGGTGCTTGCGCTTGAACAGGAGATGAATTTCCTCTGGGGTGCCACGCCAGTTCACGCTTGGCGCGACGCGTTCGAATGGCGAAAGGCGCACCTTCTGGAGCTGATGAGCGCCCTGCCGGCCGCGGATGCCGAGCGGTATGCACGTGGCGAATTGGAAAGCGTTTTGCAGGCGATCGTCGCCCGACTACCCGCTCTGGCCTTCCACGTCTTCTCCGTTACAGGTGGCCGCATCGAGACCTGGGTCACCGATGCCTCTACGGAGGCGAATGAGTGCGTCGCCAGAAACGGCCACGCCCAGGATGGCGTCATCTGGCCGACGGAGGGAAATCTGGCGACGCGTCTTGGCAGCGACTTGCCAGGTTGGATACAGAACAAGCAGCCTTACTGCTCGAACGTTTTGGCAGCCCCGCTCGTGGCTGCGCGTATCGCGGCGGGCCTCATTCCGTGGGGGCAGCCGCTTACCGCAGCCTTGCGCTGGGCGCGTCTTTTCGACCCGATCTATTTCGACCGAATGTTGCCGACTGCGTTGCTTACTCTTGGCACCAAAAGCGCAACCGATGCTTGAAATCGAAGATTTGGCCGTAGACCTTCCGCGACGCGCTGCCAACGCCGTTCTGAGTGTAACCGGCGGAAAATCGCGGACGCTGCGTCAAACTCTTAGCGACCGGCTTGGCGCGCCCGCGGGTTCTCCTGGCTCGCTCGTGGCCGAGCCGGTTCTCGAAGGTGCTTATCCCTGGCTTCTCCATCCCGGGGGCTGGGGCGCCCTCCCCGACAGCCTGTATCCGGGCACCGGTCAAGCCTTGCAATCACGCATGGGCTACCAGCCCTACGCCCATCAAGTCGAGAGCTGGGCGCTCGCATCCGCTCCCGAGCCCTCGTCAATCATCATTTCGAGCGGCACCGGATCGGGCAAAACTGAATGCTTTCTCGGCGCGCTGCTGAACCATCTGCTCGCTGCCTCCGACGGGGGGCCGAGATCGCTGACCGGCGTTCGGGGTCTCATGCTCTATCCGTTGAATGCCCTCATCAACAGCCAGCAAGAGCGCTTGTCGGCCTGGCTGTCGCCGTTAGGCGGAAGGCTCCGGTATTGTCTCTATAACGGCTTAACGCCCGAAGGACCTTCTCCCGAAGCCGAGAGGCGAAGAACTCCCGAACAGGTGCTCGACCGCAGGACACTACGGACAAACCCGCCGCCGCTGCTCGTCACCAATTTGTCGATGCTCGAGTATATGCTGGTGCGCCGCCAGGATGTACCGATACTTGAGCAGAGCCGGGGCCTACTTGAATATGTCATCCTGGACGAGGTGCACACCTATGTCGGCGCACAGGCCACCGAGCTTGCGCTATTGCTGCGGCGGGTGGCGCTTGCCTTCGGCCGGGACCCGCGAACGATCCGCGTCATCGCCACTTCGGCCACGCTCGGCACAGGCGACCGCCATGAGCAAGCAGCCCAGCTCCGGCAATTTCTGAGGGACCTAACCGGCGCCGCCGATGGAACCGACCACGCGATCATAGGCGAGCGCGCACCGCTTGACCTACCGCCCGGAACGACGCCGCAAAGGCTCGCCCCCGCGACGCTGAGCACCCTCTCCGGCGATGCTGCCTGGCAGTGTCTGGCCTCTGCACAACGACTCCAGGCGATCGCGCGCCGCCTGCATGGCGGCGAACGGATTAGGTGGTCGGAGTGGCGGAACGCAGCTCGCGAGATGCTCGCGCCGGGCACAGATGTCGAAGCAGGATCTCGCGCGCTTCTCGGCGCCTGCGCCCGTGCCAAGCGCGGCGCCGATGGCCATTCTTTCCTGCCGACGCGCTTGCATATCTTTGAGCGCACTCTTGGTGGTCTCTGGGCGTGCTGCGACCGCAGCTGCCCGGAAGGCCCGAACGGCGACTCCGGGGATTGGGCCTTTGGCAAGATATTTCTGGACCGACGTGAGTTCTGCGATACCGGCGGCTCTCCCGTCCTGGAGGTGAGGATCTGTCAAGCCTGCGGCACAGAGACACTTGTCGCGGAGGAAGCTGATACACCCACGGGAACCGGCCGCAGGCTTAGGGCTCCGATGCCGGAAGCCGCGGACGATGATTTTGCCCTAGAGCTCGACCTGCCCGATCCGGGTGATGACGCCTCCCCGGAACCGGTACATGCGCCGGGATTGCTCATGGCGCGGTGGATTTTGGCGCAGGGCACACTCTCCGCGACTCGCCTCGCGGTCCGGCGCAAAACGGGGGAAATCCTGGATGCCCCTGCTCCGGATGCGATTATGCTGTCGGCGCTTGACGCCGACTTCGGCGCGAACTGTCCGACCTGTGGTGAACCGAGCCATGGGCAAGCTGTTGTCCGCCCATTCCGTGTCGGCGCTCCCTTCATGCTCGGCGCGGGCATTCCCGTCGCTCTCGGCGCGGTCACCGCTGATCCAACAGTCCAAGAGAAGCCTTTTTCAGGCCGGCGGCTCCTTACCTTCACTGATGCTCGGCAGGGCACCGCTCGACTGTCCGCCAAACTCCAAGCTGATGCCGAGCGCGCTTTTCTACGCGCTTTCGTCTACCACACCGTTCAATCGAAGCCTCCCGCCGGGTCCAGCGAAGAGATCGACAAGAAACGGAAAGAAGTTGCTCAACTCGAAGCAATAAGCGCTCAGCTTCCACCCGGCATTCTCGCACGTGCGCGCGTTGAGCTTGCGGATTTGGAAGGTTCCTCGGATGCGCGCCCCATATCATGGCCCGACATGCGCGACCGCCTCGCGCAGGACCCTACGCTATTGCACATAAAGGCGCTTTGGGAGCTGCGCGAAGATGACTTCCAACACCCGGGCGATCTGGCTCACTTTTTGTTACTTCGCGAATTTCTCCGGCGTGCCGTCCGCGGCAACTCTGCTGAGACTATGGGGCTCGCACGTTTAGTGCTCCCGCAACATCAAGACGCCGCCGAACCGCCGGTGCCGGCTCGCCCGCTTGGCCTGTCGGGAAATGATTGGCGGGATCTTCTCTCCTTGATCGTCACTCATTTCCTCCGCCTGAACACGATCGTTTCAATAACACCGTCGAACCTACATTGGATTGATCGCCGACTGCAGAATCATGTTTTGGTTGGACAGTTCGATGATCGGACGTCGACGGCGATACCCTGGCCTGCCGCTCGTGGTGGGGCAAGCCGACCGTCTCGCATCGTGTCCCTACTCGCTCAGGCGGCAGGCGCATCGCTGGACGATCGCAGCGCGCGCGAAATCATCAACGAGACCCTCGATCAGGCCCGTCAAAGCCTCTCGCGGTACTTCGAACCGGTACAAGGCGGTGGGTTTCGGCTCGACATGCGGCGCCTTTCGTTTGCGAGGGTGAAGACCGCTTGGCTATGCCCGGTCACGCGGCGGGTACTGGACGTTACCCTCAAAGGCCTTTCGCCTTATCCAAACGACGGACGCCATCTCGCGGCAACGCCAATTGTGCTGCCAGACCACCCGCTTCCTTTTTTTGCGCATCCGTCCGGCCCCGCGGCCGCCATCGGTGAGATCGAAGCGTTCCTAGCTTCCGACCCTGAAGTATCCAACCTCCGTGAACTCGGGGTCTGGACTAACCTCCATGAACCGGCGGCGCTATTCGCACCCTACTACCGATCTGCCGAGCATTCGGCCCAACAGCCTTCGCAGCGGCTGCGTTCTTATGAGGACATGTTTAAGAACGGCGACATCAACGTCCTGAACTGCTCAACGACGATGGAAATGGGCGTCGACATCGGTTCTATTGAAGTCGTCGTCAACGCGAACGTACCCCCCTCGATCGCGTCGTACCGTCAGCGCGTCGGCCGTGCGGGCCGCCGCGATCAGCCGATTGCGGTCGGATTGACGATCTGCAAGGAGCGGCCCCTCGATCGGCGCGCGTTTGACGACCCTGCGCGCTATCTCGATTCGCTCTTGAAGCCGCCGCGGGTCAGGCTTGATAGCCCTTCCATCGTCCGTCGGCACGCCCATGCCTTTCTTCTTTCCGCGTTTCTCAAATCCCGAGCCGATGACGCGCTGCATGCCAGGATCGGCGAATTCTTCGGTTTCGAAACGCCGCCGGGCGCCACAGCGCCCTGGCTGGAGTTTCTCCTTTGGTGCGACGCGACCAAGGCGCGACTTTCCGATCACGGCGAGCCGCTCGCTGCCATACTCGGGGGCACCCCCGTTACCCCCGATCGCTCCCTGTTCGAGAGAGCGCGCGATGCGCTCATCCGCATCGCGGATGAACGGCGGGCGGAATGGGACGCGCTGAAGCAGCAAGAAGCCGGGGTCGCCGCCGACAACAAACCGGCATTTAACGCGATCCGTTTCCAAAAACGACGAGCGAGCGAGGCATATCTGCTCTCGGAACTGGCGGCGGAAGGATTTCTGCCCGGTTACGGCTTCCCAACCGGGATCGTTCCGCTCGTAACCGATTCTGTTGCCCGGCGCGCCCTGGTTCAACGTGAAGTGCGCGAGGATGCACGCTCACGGTCACGCGACTATCCGAGTCGCAAGCTCGACATCGCGCTCTTCGAATACGCTCCGGGTACCACGTTGGTGCTGGACGGCCTCGCTTACACTTCTGCCGGGATAACTCTGAACTGGCGCGCCCCAGCGAATGCCGATGGTGTTCGGGAGATTCAGGCTTTGCGCACTGCCTGGCGCTGCCGCACGTGCGGCGCGGCCGGTGTGACCTCGACGGTCGCTCAGCCGGACGTGTGTGCAATGTGCGGGTCGCCTAACCTCGACCGTCACGAGTACATCGCACCCAAGGGTTTCGCGGTGGACATTCGGGAGAAGCCGCACGACGACACCGTTCAGATCAGTCATTTTCCCCGTAATCCGCCCTGGGTCCACGCGAGCGGTGCAAGCTGGCAGGCATTGCCCGATGGCGGCCGTGTGCGCGAGCGCCCATGGGATTGTGTATCTGTCGAACAGCGGCGAGGCCGGGCACGGCTACGCCGTCTGCCTGCAATGCGGCCGTACCGCCGCCGAGACAGAACCGAACGCTGCGGCACGGCCCCTGCCGCACGCACTTGCCGCCGATCGCGGCGGCCATAGGCCCTTGCGCGGTGCGCCCAAGGATGAACATGGAATTTGTCCGGGGACCGCAGGGTCGTTTTCGATTAAACGCAACCTTGAACTGGGCCACGCCTTGCGCACCGCGGTTGTTGAGGTGCAGCTCTACGGCTGCCGCGATGCGGACACGGCGCGTGCTATTGCCGTCGCCCTCCGCGAAGCCTGCGCAATCGAGCTTGGCATCGAGCCCGATGAGATGGGTTTCGCCGCCACTCCGGCCCTCACCCCTGAAGGCACCGAGGCCTGGTGCGCTGTCGTCTACGATCGGGCGAGCGGCGGAGCAGGGTTCGCTGCAACCATTGCCGACGAGCCGATCCGCTGCCTCAACGTGGCCCGCGATCTTCTGGATTGCGCCGGCCCCGGAGGGTGCGGCCAGCCTGGAGCGGAGCGCTTCTGCCCGCGTTGTCTTTTGTCTGCCGACACCCAGCACATGATCGAGCGGTGTGACCGCCTCACCGCTTTCCAGGTGCTCGATGATCTGGTGCCTAGACTTGAGATTGCCGCCGAGGACCGGCTATTCGGCGCCGGGACAGAACTCCAGAGCATGCCCTTGGCCGACGCCCTCATCCGGCGCGTTGCTCAGCCGCCAACTAAGACTGTCGTTTTGTGGCTCGACGATGACACGCCAGGTTGGGAATTGGACGAATGGCCTGCTCGAACCCTCGCTGAAACATGGGGCCCGCGAGGGGTACCGATCCGTTTCGCCGTTCGCGCCGATGGGCTTCTCCTGGCGGACCTATCTGTCCGCCAATCGCTCGCTCGGCTGGTCCAGCGCTGCCAAAACGCGGAGCTGGTGAATACAATAAACGTCGAGGGCTCTGGCGCCTTGTTGGCGGCGATCGTCGGTGACGAGAATGTCCTTGCCTGGGCCAGCAGAGATGCCTCTGCCGGCCGAACGGCGGCTGGCTGGGGAAGATCGCCGATTGCGCCCGTCGTGCGCGGCTTCACCGCTGGTCCGCTATTTGGCGAGTCGATCGACCTTGAAACGCTGTTATCGCCCGCCGCGGAAACGGCGATTGTCGAAATCGCGGGAGGCGCGGATGGACCCGCATTGGGATTTGGGCAGCGGTTGCGTCGCGCCTTGGACGCACGGGCCGGTGATCTGCTGCGCAGCGTTCTCAACGGAGGGCTGAAGGAAATTGTATACACGGACCGATATCTGTTCTCGCCGCTTTCCGCTCTGCTTCTCACCGAGCTTGTCGGCGCCTTCGCTGGACGTTCGCGGCCCGATGTTCTCGTCCATACCAGGGCCGCCTCCAAATCGGTTCACGCTACCCCACCGTGGCAAGTTCAGCATGACTGGACAACGCAATCTGACCGCGTCGCAGTATTACAAAAGCTGCTTGGCCGCTTTACCCAAAGAGCGCGTGTTGACCTTGACGATGCGACACCGCACCGGCGCACTTTCGTGCTGAAGGCGGAGGCTGGCGTCGTCGAGTTGACGCTCGATCAGGGGGTTGGCCCGTGGCAGCCCGCAGACCGATACCGCTTCGATTTCGGGCAGCCCCCGCAGGAGCAAGCTCAAGCTCTCCTGAGAACGCCGATCAAAGTGACGAACGCTGGCCCCGCCACATTCGTTGTAATTCGGAAACTCTCGGGCGCATAGGCACGGCTGTCGCCGTTCCGCTCTTATTTCAGGATAAGGTTCAGGGAACAACACGAATATCCACTGCGGCCATTGTCGCGGCTTTGATCCATTGCACGGCCGAGACGCCGACACCGGCGAGCCGCGCGGTTTTGACGATGCCGGTCCCGTCTGCCAGCAGGCGGCGCACGGCCGTTTCCTTGTCGGTCGGCAACGACGGCCGGCCGAGGCGCTTGCCCTGGCCGCGGGCGCGCGCGAGGCCGGCCTTCGCCGCCTTGCGGGCAGCGCGGTTTGCCCTCGATCTCGACGACGGCGTTCCGCTTCGATCCCGATAAATGGGGTATTCTTGGGAGCGCAGCGCCCGAGGCCGCCTATGCCGCCGGCAACCGGGCTATCCGCAGCTCGGGCCGAATAGGTGGCAGCGGTGGACCCTTCTCGAGCGAGAACAGCACCGGCCGGCTGTCGAGGCGCAGACCGCCCTTGAAAAGGTCCCAGAACTTCCGCGGGGCCTGTTTGATGCCGGCAAACGGCTCGCGCCCCATTTGAAGGCTCGGCGCCACATGCACGGCGAGCACGCGGGCAATCTCATCCTGGAGATCGAGCAGCGTCTTGGCCTGCGCAGCGATGTCATAGTCGAGGAATTGGGCCGACCAGGCGCCGCCCTCTTCAAACAACACGGCGCGAATGTGGCTCACTCTCTCTCCAATCCGCCATGGCACGCCTCCGCGGGGGAAGCCGATTCGACGAAATCTTCGTTAGAGAATCACAAAGGGATTCCGCCCTCAAGAGCCGTATCGCCCGCAACGCCGTTCGGTTCCCCGCCGAGGTCTCAGATTGACGGAAAGCCGGTGCTGATCCCGAGCGTGCGCTCGATGCTGCCGACCAATGTCGGGGTCAGCCGGTCGTCGTCGGCGATCCCGGGCAGCGGATAGGGGATGCGGCTCGGCGGCGGGCCGATGAGACAGCGGGAGTCGATCGGCCCGTTCGACCCGACGATCCCGGCACCTGCCTGATTTCGCATCCTTGCGCGACGGCGGCGTCAAGAAACGCGCGGGGGCTGGGAAGCTGGCCGAAGGGGAACGCCATTCGCTGCTCCAAAACGAGCGGGTTCGACCGATGGTTGACAACACAATCTGCTATCTCAAATATAGCAAACATGACAGAAAAGTCTGACGCAGCGAGCCTGCTCCGCGCCATCCGCGACCGGCTCAGCATAACCCAAGAGCAGCTCGCCGAGCGGCTCGGCGTCTCGTT
>JAJPIH010000169.1 GCA_021324875.1 Alphaproteobacteria bacterium | reverse complement strand
CAATTCGGTCTTGCCGACACCGGTCGGGCCCAGAAACAGGAACGAGCCCATCGGCCGGTTCGGATCCTGCAGGCCGGCGCGCGCCCGGCGAATGGCATTGGATACAGCGGCCACCGCCTCGTCCTGGCCGACCACGCGGTGCTTTAGGGCTGCCTCCATCTGCAGCAGTTTCTCGCGCTCGCTCGACAGCATTTTCTCGACCGGGATGCCGGTCCACCGCGACACGACCGCGGCGATGTGCTGCTCGGTCACCGCCTCCTCGAGCATGCGCCCGGTTTCGGCCGCTTCCACTTCGCTGAGCTTGCGCTCGAGACCCGGGATGACGCCATAGGTCAGTTCACCGGCACGGCTCCAGTCACCGCGCCGCTGAACGATCTCGAGCTCGGCGCGGGCCTGGTCCAATTGCTCTTTCAGTTTTTGCGCACCGGCCAGCTTCTCTTTTTCGGCGCGCCATTGCGCAGTCAGCTCCGAGGAACGCTGCTCCAGCTCCTCAAGTTCTTTGACCAGCTTGCCGAGGCGCTCGCTCGAGGCCGGATCGCTCTCCTTTTTCAAGGCCTCACGCTCGATCTTGAGCTGCACAATGCGCCGGTCCAGCTCGTCGATCGCCTCGGGCTTGGAATCGACCTCCATGCGCAAGCGAGAGGCCGCTTCGTCCATCAGGTCAATCGCCTTGTCGGGCAAAAAGCGGTCGGTGATATAGCGGTTGGACAGGGTCGCAGCCGCGACGATCGCCCCATCGGTAATCCGGACCCCGTGGTGCAGCTCGTATTTCTCCTTGATGCCGCGAAGGATCGATATCGTGTCTTCGACCGACGGCTCGTCGACAAAAACCGGCTGGAACCGACGCGCGAGGGCAGCGTCCTTCTCAATGTTCTTGCGGTATTCATCGAGGGTCGTGGCGCCGACGCAATGCAATTCACCGCGCGCGAGCGCCGGTTTGAGCATGTTCGAAGCGTCCATCGCTCCTTCCGCCTTGCCGGCGCCGACCAGCGTGTGGAGTTCGTCGATGAACAGGATGATCTCGCCCGCAGCGGCGGTGATCTCGGCCAAGACCGCTTTCAACCGCTCTTCAAACTCGCCGCGGAATTTCGAGCCGGCGATCAGGGCGCCGAGGTCCAGCGCCAGCAGACGTTTGTCCTTCAACCCCTCGGGGACGTCGCCATTGACGATGCGCAGCGCCAACCCTTCGACAATCGCGGTCTTGCCGACCCCCGGTTCGCCGATCAGAACCGGATTGTTCTTGGTCCGCCGCGAGAGCACCTGGATTGTCCGGCGGATCTCCTCGTCGCGCCCGATCACCGGGTCGAGTTTGCCTTGTCGCGCCGCCTCGGTCAGATCGCGCGCATATTTTTTGAGCGCATCGTAGCCTTCCTCCGCCGAGGCGCTGTCTGCTTTGCGGCCTTTACGCACCGCCTCGATGGCCGCGTTTAGCTTTTGCGGCGTCACCCCCCCTGCGGCGAGCGCACGACCGGCTGCTGTCTCTTTGGCCAGGGCCAGCGCCAGCAACAGCCGCTCGACGGTGACGAAACTGTCACCGGCCCGCGTCGCGATCTCTTCGGCTTGTTCGAAGACCCGCGCGATCTCGGGCGAAAGGTAGACCTGTCCCGCACCCGAGCCTTCGACCCGCGGCAGCTTGGCGAGCTCCGCCTCCACCGCGGTCAGCACGGCGCGTGGGTCGCCCTCTGCGGCCCGGATCAGGTTCGCCGCGAATCCTTCCTTGTCATCGAGCAGCACCTGCAACAGGTGCTCGGGCGTCAGGCGCTGGTGACCGCGTCGCAACGCCAATCCCTGCGCCGATTGGATAAACCCTTTCGAACGCTCGGTATATTTTTCGAATTCCATGGTCTGCTCCCTGAGCCGTACGCAACTGCCCCTGGCCGGCGACAGTCGCGATCTCTCTGGGCAGCTATATGGTGCCGGCCTCCACTCGCACAATCCCAATGGGTGGGCTGAACCCTCCCCAACCCGGCATAGTTCGCGGCCGGCCTACGGCGCCGCTGGCGGTTTCAAAACCCCGAAGGCTGGTCTTCGCTTGTGCCAATTGGCAAGGAGGGCTGCGGGGCTTCGTCGCCGCCGCCGGGCCGTCCAAGCTCGCCCTCGCCCATCTCGATGTCCGCAGGGGTCATCGGTCGGGGCGCTCCCGGCGAAGCCCCTTCGCCGTTTGCGTTCATGACCCGAAAATAGTGCTCGGCGTGCTGATAAAGATTTTCCGCGGCGACCCGATCGCCGCTGGCGGCCGCCTCGCGCGCCAAGGCCACATACCTTTCGAATACCTGATAGGCATTGCCGCGGATTTTGACATTCGGACCGTTGCTGTCGAAGGTCTGAATCCGATGCGGCAGGCGCGGACGGTTATGGTGCGGATTGCCGCCATTGTTGCGACCGCGCGATCGCTTATTAGGGCTCGGTCTCATGTCACCTATCTGACTTTGTGGATCGTCGGACCCGGTCCGATCAGAGAATTCGCGATCTCTCCCGCCTCCCCGGACGGGGCGTCTGGTGAAGCCTTCTGATCACGCCCCCAGGGCAGCGCCGAACTCTCACCCCCACCCTAGACGCGATGACCTCGCATTCCAAGATTTTTTTGATGCCGCCCTGTCGGAGCTAATCCGGGGATTTGCGCGCGACGACGCAACGCGCGATGCCGGCGAGATCGGGTTCGATCGCGGAAATCGTAAGCCCCACGGCCGCGACGATGGCGGCGACGGGTGCGGCTTGACCATCGCCGACCTCGGCAACAAACAGCCCGCCGGGGGCCAACAGAAGCGGGAGCTGACGGGCAATCGATCGATACGCCTCGAGGCCGTCGTCGCCGCCATCGAGCGCCGCTCGCGGATCGTAGTTGCGCACCTCGGGCGGCAATTTGGCAAGATCGGCGGTAGCGATGTAAGGCGGGTTCGCGACCACCACATCAAACCGGTTACCAAGCGCAAGACCCCAATCGCCGACAATAAAACCGCTGCGCCGGCCAAGCCCGAGCCGTCTCGCATTAGTCCGGGCGGTGACTGCGGCCCCCCAGGATCTGTCGACCCCCACGCCCCAGGCGTTGGGCAACGCCGAGAGGAGCGCCAACAGCAGACAGCCCGAGCCGGTGCCGAGATCAAGGAGATGGACAGCCGCTTGCGCTTCAACCCGTGCCAGCACTGCCTCGACAACCGTCTCGCTATCCGGGCGCGGGTCGAACACATCGGGCGACAGGTGCAGCTCGATTTCCCAAAACGCTCGCCGGCCGAGAATGCGGCTGAGCGGTTCTCCGCCGGCCAATCGCCGGGCCAGACCGTGGAGGCGCGCGACTTCCGCCGGAGCCAGCGCTTTGTCCGACGCGCCAAGCAATGCGGCCGCATCAAGGCCGAGCGCGCCGGCAATCAGTTGCCGGGCGCGTCGCCGCGGCGCCGGGCATCCGGCATGCGCCAAGATTGCGCTGGTCGCGGCCAGCACGGAGGCGACGGTTTGGACCCTTTGCGTCAGGCTTCGACCGCGGCCAGCCGCCGCGCCCGGTCTTCGGCCAGAAGCACGTCGATGATCTCGTCGAGCGCCTCGCCGCTCATGATCTTGTCGATTTTGTACAAGGTTAGATTGACGCGGTGGTCGGTAACTCGTCCCTGTGGGAAATTATAGGTGCGGATGCGCTCGGAACGGTCACCGCTGCCGACTTGGCTTTTGCGTTCGGCGGCGCGGGCGCTGTCGCGCGCCTGCCGCTCCATTTCGTAAAGCCGCGATCGCAAAACACGCAGCGCCCGCGCCTTGTTTTTGTGCTGCGATTTCTCGTCCTGTTGGATCACCACAAGGCCGGTCGGCAAATGGGTAATGCGCACCGCGCTGTCGGTCGTGTTGACCGACTGGCCGCCGGGGCCGCTCGCGCGAAAGACGTCAATCCGCAGGTCCTTCTCGTCGATCCTGACATCGACTTCTTCCGCTTCCGGCAGCACCGCAACCGTCGCGGCGGAGGTATGTATACGTCCGCCGGCTTCGGTTTCGGGGACCCGTTGCACGCGATGCACCCCCGATTCAAATTTAAGCCGCGCAAAGACATTGCTGCCGGCGATCGACGCGCTCGCTTCCTTAAAGCCGCCAAGACCCGTCTCCGACACGTCCAAAACCTCGAACCGCCAGCCGTGAAGGGCTGCATAGCGTTGGTACATGCGGAACAGTTCGGCGGCGAACAGCGCAGCCTCCTCGCCGCCGGTGCCGGCGCGCACCTCGAGAATGGCATTGCGCTCGTCATCGGCATCTTTGGGCAGCAGGCTCAGCTTGATCTTTTGTTCAAGATCGGGCAGCCGCTCGCGCAAGCAACGCGCCTCTTCCTCAGCGAGTCCACGCAAATCAGGCTCTTCAGCGGTCTGCGCGACTTCCATCAACGAAACAAGCTCAGTGCGCGCCGCTTCCAACGCGTTCACCTCGGCCACGATCGGGTCGAGTTCGCTATATTCCCTGGACAGCTTGGCGAATTCAGCGCTGTCGAGCCCGCCGCCCGCCAACAAGGCGGCGATTTCCGCGTGCCGGCGCAACAGCTGCTGCAAACGGGATTGAAGCCCCGCTTCCATTTCAGCCCGCCTCCGACAGCGCCTTCAACCGCTCTCTCAGGTTGCTCAGTAACGGGTCCAAAAGTACCTCGCACTCCTCGCCGGAATCGAGGTCGCGCACCTTTACGACATTGCGGGCGCGCTCGTCCTCGCCGATCAGCAGCGCACCGCGCGCCGCGATGCGGTTGGCATATCGCAGACGGCGAGAGAGATTGCCCGAATAGCTGAGTTCCACTCGGTAATCGTCGCTGCGCAAGGTTTCGGCGATGGTCAGCGCCATCGCTTCAGCCTCTTCGCCGATCGGGATCACCACGAAGGGCCGTGGTTCGGTTGGCGGGTCGCCGATCAACATTGCCAGCCGTTCGACCCCGGCCGCCCAGCCGACCCCGGCCATGCGCGGACCACCCATCAGCTCGACCAGTCCGTCGTAACGGCCCCCGGCGAGGACCGTGCCCTGCGCCCCGAGGGCCGTGGTCACGAATTCGAACACGGTATGGCTATAATAATCGAGCCCGCGCACCAATCGCGGGTTCAACCGATAGGCGATGCCAAGCTGATCGAGACCGGCTTGCACGCGGGCGAAGAACGCGCTCGAGGCGGGGTTCAGAAACGCCGAAAATTCGGGCGCCTCGGCGACAATCCGGCGGTCGCCTTCATCTTTCGAATCGAGAATGCGCAGCGGGTTGCGCGCGAGGCGACCGCGACTCTCCTCCGAGAGATGCGCCTGGCGCGCGGAGAGGTAGCTGACCAGCGCATCGCGGTAGGCTGAGCGACTCTCGCGATCGCCGAGCGTGTTCAGTTCGACCACGACCTGTTGGCCGATCCCCAATCGGTTGAGTACCCGCCAACCGAGCGCGATCAGTTCGATATCGGCCTGCGGCTGCGGCACGCCAAGAATCTCAACGTCGATCTGGTGGAATTGACGGAACCGTCCCTTTTGCGGCCGCTCATAGCGGAACATCGGGCCGGTGTAGAAGAATTTGAGCGGCGCACTTTGCGTGAGCCCGTTTGACAGCACCGCACGCACGATGCCGGCCGTTGCCTCCGGCCGCAACGTGATTTCCTCGCCGCCCCGGTCAAGGAACGTGTACATCTCTTTAGAGACAATGTCGGTATGCTCGCCGATGGGCCGCGCAAAGACCTCCGTGAATTCAAAGACCGGTGTGGCGATCTCGCAAAACCCATAAAGCGCGGCCAGCCGGCGTGCGGTTTCGGTGATATGCCGGTGGCGCCGCATGGTCTCAGGCAAAAGATCCTGGGTGCCGCGCACCGGCTGTAGTGAGATCATTTGTGCTTCTCCGAAACCAAGCTACGCCCGCGCCGGACACGGCCCGCGGGCCGCCTTTCTAGCGGCGACGCGGTCGGCCTTCACAGTTCCGTGGGTGTTGTTCTATGCCTGAACCGCTCCCCTCCAGGTGCCGGTCTTGCCGCGCTGCTCGCGCCTCAATGCGCCGGCGCCGGGACAGGCGCGGCCGCCTCGCGCTCGGCATTGATCTCGGCCACCTTTTTTTCAACCAATTCGACAAGGTGGTCGACAATGTCGGCATCCTTCAGCCGATGGTCGGCGACACCCCGGATATAGACTTGATGGGTGCCGTTACCGCCGCCGGTAAAGCCGATGTCGGTCTCGCGGGCTTCGCCGGGGCCATTGACGACACAGCCGATGACCGAAACGGTTAGGGGTGTCGTGATATGCGCGAGCCGCTCCTCCAACTGCTCGACGGTTTTGATCACGGCGAATTGCTGGCGCGCGCAAGACGGGCACGAAATCACCGTCACACCGCGCCGCCGCAACCCCAGCGATTTGAGGATGTCAAAACCCGCTTTGACCTCTTCGACCGGGTCGGCCGACAATGAAACACGAATGGTGTCGCCAATCCCCGACCACAGCAACATGCCAAGCTCGATTGAAGACTTGATCGTGCCGCTGCGCAAACCGCCCGCCTCGGTGATCCCAAGATGCAGCGGATAATCGCAAGCCTCGGCAAGCTGCTGATAGGCAGCTACCGCAAGAAACACATCGGATGCTTTACAGGATATCTTAAATTCGAAAAAATCGTTGTCTTCGAGGATCTTGGCATGATTCAGCGCGCTTTCGACCATGGCCTCGGGACAGGGCTCGCCATAGCGCTCGAGAAGATCGCGTTCGAGCGAACCGGCATTGACCCCGATGCGCATCGAACAGCCATGGTCCTT
>JAJPIH010000204.1 GCA_021324875.1 Alphaproteobacteria bacterium | reverse complement strand
GTGGCGCGCACGCGCTCCTCTTCGTCCTGCAGCCGGGCGTAGGTCTTGGCCATCTTGCCATAGGTTTCATAGCCTTTGACGGTGGCAAGATGCCCGTCAGAAAAATGGTAGTGGTCGTCGATCGACTGCCATTTCTTGCCGAGCCACTGCATCGCCCGGTCCTGAGCCTCGGCCCGGCTCTCTGCGCAAGAAACGTTGGTCAGAATGATCGGCGGCGGCGGGTTATGCCCGACCGTCATCGCAATCTCACGATAGTTGACGATGCTTTCGGCCGCCTTGGCCCATTCGTTCTGCATGACCACAAGGATGCCGAAGCCGAGCTTGGCCATGATCTCGGCCGATTCCGGGCTTAC
Source organism: Alphaproteobacteria bacterium (assembly GCA_021324875.1). Classification (GTDB taxonomy): domain Bacteria; phylum Pseudomonadota; class Alphaproteobacteria; order ATCC43930; family CGMCC-115725; genus AP-15. The sequence continues at coordinate 16,738 of JAJPIH010000204.1, read as the reverse complement.
CGACGACGCATAGAAGCGGGTCTCGGGATGGGAGATGGGACGCGGCCGGATGGCGGTCTTCGGGATCCGGTAGAATTCGCCCTGCCACTCGAATTCAGGCTCGCGCAATGCCGTGCGGATCAAATTTGCCGCTTCGGCAAAGCGCGGCCGCGCTTCCGCCATGGGGATGCGGAACCCCTCGTATTCGACGCTGGCCGCGCCCCGGCCGAAGCCAAACAGGCAGCGTCCGCCACAAAGAATGTCGAGCAGCGCAATCCCTTCGGCAACCCGGATCGGGTCGTGCCAGGGCAGCACGATCACCGCAGTCCCGAACATCAGCCGCTTTGTGCGACCAGCAAAATAGGCCAGCAGCTCGAGCGGCGCGGGCGACATCGCATAGCCGGTAAAATGGTGCTCGAGGGCAAACAGTGAGTCGAAGCCCAAGGGCTCGGCCAAATCGCCCATCGCCAGATGGTCGCGGACGACATCGACATCCGGTCGCGGCGGCTCCGCCAGCATGTTGAGTGCGATACCGACTTTCATGTCTGTCTCCTTCCGCCGGCCATCAAACCGCCGATGCTCGAACCAGGCAACATCCGGCGCGCTCCGGGCCCGGGCTTATGGCAATAGCGCCTTTCCCTCATGCCACAATCGACGCACGACCTCGCCGGCAGGTTCGGCGCGGGCCAACGCCGCTGCCTGTCCGGCCCAGGCCTGCATTCGCCGCCGATCGCCGGCCCGCGCCGCCGCCTCCCGCAGCGGCGCTGTAAGCCCGCGCTGTACCGGGTAGGGTGCGGGCGGCGGCGCTTCCGGCGCTTCGGCAGCGCGCACATAATCGTTCGCGATCGCGCGACCCAACCGCCCGCTGAAGGCGCGCGTCGGCAATGTCGCCTCGGGCTCGAGTTCGCTGAGCGCATCGGCCCAGGCCGGATGGATCTTCGCCTCCGGGCAGCGCAGAAGCGCCGTGCCGATCTGCACCGCACTTGCGCCGAGGGTCAGCGCTGCCGCGACACCGCGGCCGTCCGCGATACCGCCGGTCGCGATAATCGGGACGGAGAGCTTGTCGGCAAGCCGCGGTATCAGGGCAAACAGCCCGATGCTCTGCCGCGCAGCGGCCGTCGGCTCAAAACTGCCGCGATGGCCGCCGGCTTCGCTGCCTTGGGCGACGACCGCGTCCGCACCCGCCGCCTGGGCGGCGAGCGCCTCGCCCAGCGTTGTCGCACACGCAAACCAGGCGATGCCGCGAGCCTTTAGCTGCGCTACGAATGCGGGCGGAAAGAGGCCCATGATCGTCGACACCACCGGCGGCGCGGCGGCGAGAAGGGCCGCGCATTGCGCCTCAAAGTCGATCGGCGGGGCGTCGCCCGCCTCCGGCGGCACCGGCGGGCCCCAGCGGCCGAGAAATGCGCGCAGACGCGTCTCGTTTGCGACGTCTCGGGCGGGTGGCGGATCCGGAATCCAGAGGTTGAGCTGGAAACAGCCGTTGCTGTTTTTCCGGAATTCGTCGACCCATGCCACGACACCCTGCGGATCGGTCATCAGCGCGCCCATGCCGCCCATGCCGCCCGCATTGGCGACCGCTATGGCAAGCTCCGGCGGGCAAGCGCCGGCCATTGGCGCCTGCAGGATCGGCACGCGCAGCCCGTAGCGCCGGCAGAAAGCTTCGGCGCGTGTGCGGGCCGTTTGCTCGGACGGCATCGCGACGGCCTCCTTCGGGGTGCGGCTCGGCTAACCGCGACGCATCCGGTACCAGGGATGCGGCTGTCCCGGGATTTTCGCGCGCAAGGTGTAGACCGAAGTTCGCGCGGTGAAAAACATCGTCTTCAGATCGGGACCGCCGAACGCCAGGTTGGCCGGAACCTCGGGGGTACGGATGATGCCGAGCCGGGTGCCAGCGGGTGTGTACACCCAGGTTCCCCCCGGCCCGGTGCAATAAACATTGCCCGCCTGGTCAACCTTCATGCCGTCGGGGACACCGTCGGTTTCTTCTGACGACATGTCGGCGAAGATGCGCCGTCTAACCATGTTGCCGGCGCCGTCGAGTTCGATCGCATGAATGTACTGGGCGTGGCGCGTATTGGCGACGTAAAGAACGCGTTCGTCGGGCGAAAAAGCCAGCCCGTTCGGGTATTCGAATTCCGCAACCAGCCGGTTCGATCCGTCGGGATTGACTGCGTAGACGCCGGAATGCGCCAGCTCTTTATCGGCGAGCGGTACGCGCAGCCCTGGATCGGTGAACCAGATGCTGCCGTCTGATTTGCAGATGACATCGTTCGGACGGTTGATGCGGCGGCCTTCGTAGCGATCCATCAAAACTTCTGAAGTGCGATCGTCGGACCAGCGGGTCACGCGGCGGTTGCCGCCCTCGCAGATCACCAGCCGGCCGTTAAGGTCGAAGGTCGTGCCGTTGCCTTCTCCGGTTTCCGTGCGCACGGTTTCGGGGGCGTGACCCAGGCGGAGGCGATAGAACCGGCTCGCCCGCACATCGGCGAAATAGTAGAAATCATCGGGATGCCACAGCGGCCCCTCAGTGAAGACAAAGCCGGTCGCCGGGCGCTCCGCCGCGGTGGTCTCGAGCACCTGATCCAGTCCTGCCATTTCCGTCCCCCGCTCTGCCGCCGATCGATCCGCCAAAGGCTACTCCTGGGCGGGTGGGCTGTCCATTTCACCGGACGCGGCCGGTCGGCGCCTGTCGATCGCGATTCGGCCCTCGTGCGGGAGGCAGGGCGATCACCGCCTCCGCCTCCTGGTTTGCTGTCCAGGCTGGATCGCGCCGGCATGCGGTCCGCTGCCGGGCGCTTCGGCGCAGAAGGGTAGCGCAACGCCCCTTGTCCCGGTAACGTGGCCGTGGGGCAAGTCAGGCAGGGGTTCACGGGATGCGGGGGGTCGCATTCTTGGTATTGTTGGCGCTTGTCGCTTGCGCAGGTGAGAGCCACGTGACCGCGACTGCGCCGGCGCAGGAGCAGGATTGGCAAACAGCGAACGGCCAGCCGCCGACCCGGGCTGAGTTTGCCGCGCTGATCGCAGCCTGTGAGGATTTGGTCAAAATGACGGTCGAGAGCGGTCCGATGAACGGTTGCCTGGCCGATCTCGGGCTGCACCGGGTGCAATAACCGCAGGGTGCGGCGGAGGCGGCATGGCGGCGGAGATTAAGATTGCAAACCCGCCCGCGTTAGGCCGGCCGCTCGGGCCTTACTCCCATGTTGCCCGCGTTAAGGCCGCGGAATTTGTGTTTATCGCCGGCCAGGTGGCGGTCGACCGCGACGGCAACGTCATCGGGATCGGCGATTTCGAAGCGCAATGCAGGCAGGCCTTCGCCAATCTTGCCGCCGCGCTCGCCTCGGTCGGCGCCGGCTGGGGCAATATCGCGCAGTTCACAACCTATCTTGTGCATTCGCAGGACATCGGAAAGTTTGCCGCCTACCGCGCCCGCGAATTCCCGCAGCTTTTCCCGAACGGCGCCTATCCGCCGAACACGCTGCTGATTGTCGACCGGCTGGTCAACGAAGCGTTGTTGGTCGAGGTTCAAGCGATCGCCGCACTTTGAACGCGTTACGCCAACAGCTCACCCAGGCGGCGAATGATGCGGTCGGGGCGCACCGGGCAGCCGGGCGGCAGCCCCGTGCCATAGCCATCATGCCAGATGGCATGGATGCCAAGCCGCTGCGGTGCCGCAACCTCCCATTCGAGATTGTCGCCAACCATCCAGGTTTCACCCGGCGTCACACCAAGCGCCGTCATCGCGTGGGTGTAGGCGCGCTCCTCCGGTTTGCCGAATCCGTGCTCGCCTTCGATCTGGATATGGTCGAAGCGGTGTTCGAGCGCGAACCGAACGACCTTCGCGCGCTGCGGAACGGCGGCGCCGTTGGTGACCAACGCCAGTTTGACCCCTTGCCCGCGTAACCGGTCGAGCGTCTCAAGAGCGTCGGGAAAACAGCGCAATTCGGCATCATGCAGCCGGTTGTAACAATCGGCGATCTCGTCGCAGAGGGTGGACGCCGGGACGGGATGGCCGGATGCGCCAAGGCTGGCAAAAGCATCGGCGACGATGCGCCGCCGCGCCTCGACGATGCGGTGGCGCCAATATTTGTGGCGGGCCGGATCGGCCCAGAGCTCGCGCGAACTGTCGATGATCGCGTTCAACGCCGCCGCCGGCGCCAATGGCGCAAGATGCTCGCGATAACTCGCGAGCACCCGCCGCCATTGGAACTCCGACGGGCCGAACGCGACGAGGATCGTGTCGCCGAGATCGAACAGAATGGCGCGCGGCAGCGTCGACATTTGCTCTTGAGTCGACATTTGCTCTTGACCTGAGTGTCCGGGCCTAGCCGGCCGTAACCGGGGCGATCGCCTCACGATGCCGGCTTGCGATTGGCCTGCTCGAAAATACGGCGGTGCAGCTCGAAATCATAGGGCCGTTCGGTCAGCGTCTCCGGATCCCACTCGCTGCGGGCGACCCCGTAGAAATCGCCGCCATAGACGTGGAGTGCAGCCGTCAGACGGCCAAGCGGGTTGGTGACCGAGTGGATGACGTCGCGACCCAGCGGTTCTGCGCACCCCACTCCCAATGACTTCGCGCCGGCCGCCTCGATCAGGCCGCTGGCATCGCTCGCCACCCGGCGCCAGAAAATGTTGTCCTCGCGCCCGGTATAGACGCCGATAACCGCCCACATGCGATGGTCATGAGGCATGACGGTCATCCCGGGCCCCCAGACGACATTGAGGATCGTCAGGCTGGGCGAGCGATAGAGCGGCTCGACTCCGGCCAAATGCGGTTCACCCAACGCCGCCAGCACGGCGGCGGGATTGCAGACGGCGCGGGCCACGACTTCGCGTGCGGCCTTGTGGCTCGGCTCGGCGGCAATTGCGGCACGACAATCCTCGACAAAGCGATCGACATCGAACATCGGCTTGCTCCTCGATTGGCGGCATCTTGTTCCGCTCGTCCGTGATCGAAAGTCCGGCGAGAATCGCATTTGAGTCGCGGGGTTCCCGCCTCGCTCGGCCAAACCCCGGCTCGCGGCGTCAACCCGGGATCCCATCCACCCGCCCTTGGCCGGCCTCAATCTGTCGCCAGAGCGGCGGCCGCGGAGCGGTGGCCCCGCTGATGGAAATAGTTGGCGCGGTAAAATTCGACGACCAGATCGCGATAAACCGCCGCCGGATAGCGCGCCGGGTTGCCGGGGCCGACACAGGACGGCAGGCATTCGATGACCCGGTCCGGGTTTGGGCTGTGGAAATAGGCGATCGAATACCGGTCCATGCCCGAATCGTTCAGCACGCCGTGCGGGGTCGACAGAAAGCGGTCGTTTGACCAGCGGCGCATGATGTTGCCGAGATTGATCAGAAAGGTGCCCGGGATGATCGGCGGCGCAAACCATTCACCCGAAGGCAACCGCACCGCGAGGCCTGGCACCTCCGAGCGCGCGAGTGCGGTCATAAAGCTATTGTCGGTATGGGGTCCCTGGCCGAAGGCATCGTCCTCGCCCGTGTCTTGCGGCGGGTAATGCAGGAAGCGCAGATTGGCATGCGCCTCGTCGGCGAAATACGGGGCGAAGAAATCGGCCGGCATCCCCAGGGCGACGGCAAACGCCGGCAGCATGCGGTCGCACATCGCCCCCACGGCTGAGAAATAGGCCATCATGTCCTCGCGCAACCCGAGCAGGTCGGCCGGCCATTGGTTGCGGCCTCGCAACGGCTTGCCGGCGACCACATCGGGATGATCGGGTTCGCGGTCGTGGCTGACAAAAAAGCTCTCGTTAAAATTGGGCTTGGTCGCTTTGTGCACGGTCGACGCACCCTGTATCGAGGCGTTGAGCGGCAGATAGCCGATATTATTCTCGTTGAGCTTAAGCTCGAGTTTGCGTTCGAGCGGCAGGGCAAAGAACCGGCGCGAGGCGGCAAAAGCGCGTGCGATCAGGCTTTCGGGCACGCCATGATTGAGCGCGTAGAAAAACCCGACTTGCTCGCAGGCATGCGCAACCTCCGGCGCGAGGCGATCGAGAGAGCCCTGCTCGCCGGCGAAAAAGGGCCCAAAGTCGATGACCTGGATTGCATGCGCGGCCGCTGCATAGTCGCTTACCGCCTGCTCTTTGAAAAGGTTCATCGAGGTCTCCGTTGCGCGTGGGCCCAATATAGGCGAGCCGCGGCGGCGCTTGCCAGCAGTTCGCCGTGTCGATGCTCCGACCGCCGCCTGCCCGCGAGCGTTCCGCGGCCAGCCGCTCGACCGGTCACGAGCATCGGCATTAATGAGGTGGTCGGCCGTCGCAAGCGCGACGAAGACGCACTTGCTCCGCCGCAACGGGCGGGCGATATCAGCGGCGATGCCGATACTGTTTTCCGTTGTGCTGATCGATCTGATCGGCTTTGGCCTCGTCATACCGTTACTGCCGTTTTACGCGGTACGGTTTGCCGCCTCCGCGCCGGAAGTGACATGGCTGATGGCGACCTATTCGATAGCACAACTGGTCGCCGCCCCTTTCTGGGGCCGTCTCAGCGATCGCGTCGGCCGCAGGCCGGTCTTGATGGCGAGCATGGCTGCTTCGGCCGCGGCCTATGTCTGGCTCGGTGCCGCCAACGCCTTGTGGATGCTGTTTGCCGCCCGCGCCCTTGCCGGCTTGTGTGCCGGCAACATCGCAGCCGCCCAGGCTTATATTGCCGACATTACGACCCCGGAACAGCGCGCTCACGGCATGGGCATGATCGGCGCGGCCTTTGGTCTCGGCTTCATTTTCGGACCGGCGCTGGGCGGCTTTCTCGCGGGCAACAATCCGGCCACGGCCGATTTGCAGATCCCGGCCTGGGTGGCGGCATCCCTATCCGCGGCGGCCTTGTGTGGCGTGTTGTTCGGGCTGCGCGAAAGCCACCCGCCGGAGCGACGCGGCCTTGCCTCGCCGCCGGGGCGCGCCGCAATGATCCTTGATGCGCTGCGCCGGCCGGTTTTGTCGCGCCTGATCCTGATCTTCTTTCTGGTGATCCTCGCTTTTGCCGCGATGGAAAGCATTTTTGCATTATGGGCGCTGAGGCAGCTCGATTGGGGGCCGCAGACAGTCGGCTATGTCTTCGCCTATCTCGGGCTGTTGTCGGCGGTCATGCAAGGCGGGCTGACGCGGATCCTGACGAAGCGGTTTCGCGAAGAGCGGTTGCTGCTGGCCGGCCTGGTGCTGCTGGTTTTGGGGCTCGTCGCTGTGCCCTTCGCCCACGGGCTCGTATTTCTGGCAGCGGCGTTCGCGTTTCTCGCGATTGGCCTCGGCCTCGTCCAGCCGGCTCTGAACAGCTTGATCTCCACGCGTGCGGCGCGTGGCGAGCAGGGCCAGGTGCTGGGCGTGACCCAATCGGTCGGCAGCCTGGCGCGCATCGTTGGCCCGCCCTTTGCCGGTTATCTGTTCGCCGGTTTCGGGCGGGGCAGCCCGTTTCTCGGCGGCGCGCTCATTGTGGCGCTCGCTTTGTTGCTGGCGCTTAACCTGTTTGGCGGCGTTGGCGCGGCCCCGCTGGCCGAGCCGGAGCCGCCGCCCGGCCCGGCGACATGAGCCGGCGGGGCCGGCCGATAACCCCGGGGCCGGCCGGCCGTCGCGGCCGCCTTATCGACGAATTGCGGGCGCTGCGCGCCCTCGCCCCTCACTTGTGGCCGCGAGATTCGCTCGAATTGCGGGCTCGCGTCGCGCTCGCGCTGACATTTCTGGTTGCCGGGCGGGGGATCAACATCGCGGTCCCGTTCCTGTACAAGCATGCGGTGGATGCGCTGACGCCGGCGCGGGCTCTCATTACGGTGCCGACGGCGCTGATCGTGGCCTATGGCCTCGCCCGTGTGATGGCCCTGGGCTGCAACGACCTGCGCAATGCCGCCTTTGCCAAGGTGACGCAGCGCGCCGTGCGCCGCCTTGCCTTGAAGGCCTTCCGCCACGTCCACACTCTCGCCTTGCGTTTCCACCTCGAACGGCGCACCGGTGGGCTGGCGCGGGCGATCGAGCGTGGCACCGCCGGCATCGAGTTCCTGCTGACGTTTCTGCTCTTTAACATCGTCCCCACGCTGCTCGAGATCGCGATCGCCTGTGCGATTTTGTGGCGGCTCTACAGCTGGACATTTGCGGCCGTCACGGCGGTGACGATCGTCCTCTATGTCGGATTTACCTTTCTTGTCACCGACTGGCGGGTGCGCTTTCGTCGCGACATGAACGAGCGCAACAGCGAGGCCAACACCAAGGCGATCGACAGCCTACTGAACTTCGAGACGGTCAAATATTTCGGCAATGAGGAACATGAAGCGCGCCGCTACGATGCCGCACTTGCGGCCTATGAACATGCCGCGGTCAAGAGCGAGGCCACGCTTGCCGTCCTCAATCTCGGTCAAGGGCTGATCGTCGCGACCGGATTGGTCGGGGTCATGTTGCTTGCCGGGCGCGGGGTCGCGACGCGGGTGATGACAATTGGCGATTTTGTCTTGGTCAATGCCTATCTGATCCAGCTCTACACGCCGCTCAATTTTCTCGGCGTCGTCTACCGCAACATCAAGCAGTCGCTGGCCGATCTCGAACAGATGACGGCTCTGATGGCGGTCCAGCCGGAGATCACCGACCGGCCCGCCGCGCGGCCGTTGAAAATCACGGCGGGAACTGTCGCGTTTCACCATGTCGATTTTGCCTACGACCGACGCCGGCCGATCTTGAGCGACGTCGATTTCCGGGTGCCGGCGGGGATGAGGGTCGCGCTTGTCGGACCCAGCGGCGCTGGCAAATCGACGGTAGCGCGGCTGTTGTTCCGGTTCTGGGACGTCGGATCCGGCGCGATCGAAATCGATGGCCAAGACATTCGTTCGGTGACGCAAGACAGCCTGCGCCGCGCGATCGGGGTCGTGCCGCAGGACACCGTGCTGTTCAACGACACGATCTTCTACAATATTGCCTATGGGCGGCCGGGGGCATCACGTGCCGCGGTCGAAGAGGCGGCGCGAATGGCCCGCATCCACGAGTTTGTCGCCGACCTTCCCGACGGTTACGACACTCTCGTCGGCGAACGGGGGCTCAAGCTCTCGGGCGGTGAAAAGCAGCGGGTTGCGATTGCCCGCGTGCTTCTGAAAGCGCCCCCTATTCTGGTATTCGACGAGGCGACCTCGGCCCTCGACACCCGTACCGAGCGCGAAATCCAGGCAAGCCTGGCCGAGATTGCAGTCAGTCGCACGACGCTGATGATCGCGCACCGCTTGTCCACGATCATAGACGCGGACGAGATCCTGGTACTGGACGCGGGACGGATCGTGGAGCGCGGGCGGCACCGCGAACTGTTGCGAGAAGGCGGGGTCTACGCCGCGATGTGGGCACGCCAGCAGCAGTCAGAGCGGCGCGCAGAAGCGACAGTCTAGACCGGTTTGGCGGCGGCTATGTCCCTCTGCGACCCGGTCAAGCCAGGCCTGCCGGCGCTGGTCGGGGCATTGCGGCGCGGTGACCGGCGGGCGCTGGCGCGGGCCCTCACCCTCGTCGAATCGACGCGCAGCGATCATCGTGCCGAGGCTGAACAGCTGCTGGCCGCGGTCCTGCCGGCGACCGGGACTGCGGTGCGCATCGGTGTCACGGGACCGCCGGGCGCCGGCAAATCGACCTTGATCGAGCGCTTTGGGCTCGCCGGTATAGCCCGCGGGCATCGTGTCGCGGTTCTCGCGGTCGATCCCGCCTCAAAGCGGGGCGGCGGCGCCATTCTCGCCGACAAGACGCGGATGAGCGAGCTGGGGCGCTCGTCGGCCGCCTTCATCCGCCCATCCTCGGCCGGCGATGCTCACGGGGGTGCGGCGCGCCGCAGCCGCGAGGCGGTTTTGCTATGTGAGGCCGCGGGCTTTGATGCGGTGATCGTGGAAAGTGTCGGCGTCGGCCAAGCCGAAACCGCGGTCGCCGACATTACCGACATGCTCTTGCTCGTCTTGCCGCCGGCCGCCGGCGACGAATTGCAGGCGATCAAGCGCGGCATTGTCGAACTTGTCGATCTCGTGCTGGTCAACAAGGCCGATGGCCAACTTGTCGATGCGGCGCAGCGTACCGCCGCCGATTATGCCAATGCGATGCGGCTGATCCGGCCGCGCAGCGAAGCGTGGACCGTAACGGTGCGCGCCGTATCGGCGCTCGAAGGGTGGGGCATCGACGAGATCTGGGACGATGTCGCCCGCTTCCGTGCCGCGCAGACCGCGAGCGGCGCCTGGGAACGCCGTCGCCGCGAGCAGGCCCGCACCGCGCTGTGGGCGGAGATTGAGGGCGGCCTGGTCGAAAAATTTCGTGCAGCGCCCGAGGTGGCCGCTCGCCTCGCTGCGCTCGAAGCCGGGGTTGTCGGCGGCACATGCACCCCCGGCGCCGCGGCGCGCGAACTCCTGGCTGCTTTTTTCAAGGGTCGTTAACGCCGACACCGGCCGCGTGGCCCGGCACCAGGGTGGCGAGAGTATCGGGCATCAGAGCGGCGGGGCGCGGCGCCGGTGCCGATTGTCTCGATTGAAGCGTCCGCGCCGGTGCGTCTGTCGGTTGTCATGTCTTCGCGCCCGGCGCGCGCATACGCTATCGTCGGTCTCCGTGCCGCAAGAGGTTTGTTCGATGCGCCTGTTGATCGCGATGATGAAGCACGAGACCAATACCTTTTCGCCGGTGCCGACGCCGCTCACCCGCTTTGGCAACGGACCGGGGCCGCTCTATGGCGAGGCGGCGGTGCAAGCCTATCGCGGCACCGGAACCGGGCTCGGCGCCTATCTCGACCTAGCCGAAGGCGAGGGTGCGGAAATCGTCCTGCCGGTCGCCGCCTCGGCCCCGCCCAGCGGGCCGGTCGAAGACGCCGCCTATGCGGCGATCACCGAGCCGATCCTCGCTGAAGCGGCCAAAGGCGGTTTCGACGGCATTCTGCTCGACCTGCACGGGGCCATGGTCACAGAAAGCCTGGAGGACGGCGAGGGACAGTTTTTGCAGCGGTTGCGCGCGATTGCGCCCGAGACCCCGATCGCGGTCGCGCTCGACATGCACGCCAATCTCTATGACGAAATCGTCGCCAACGCCACGGTCGTCGCCGGCTACCGCACCTATCCGCATGTCGATACCTACGAGACGGCGCGGCTCGCCGGCGAAATCCTGCTGCGCACGATCCGCGGTCGGGTGCGGCCGGTGATGGCTTGGGGCAATGTGCCGATGCTGCCGCACATCATGCGCCAAGGCACCGACGACCACCCCAATCGCGAACTGCAACACCGCTGTGCGACGATGGTCGGAGAAGGCGCCCTGGCGGCGAGCTTGTTCACCGGCTTCCCGCATGCGGATATCAGGAATGCCGGGCTTTCCGCCGTGGTTGTGACCGACGGCGATCGCGAATTGGCCGAACGTCTGCGTGACGAGTTGCTCGACCGCGCCTGGGTCGAGCGCGAAGCGTTCGTCTATCGCGGTGAGCCGCTCGCCCAATCCGTCGGCCGCGCCAAGGCGATGCCGCCGCCCGCCCCCGGCGCCGGGCCGATCGTGCTGCTCGACCATTATGACAATTGCGCCTCGGGCGGGACGATAGACACGACCGCGGTGTTGGCCGAGCTGCTGCGTCAGGGGCTCGACAATGTCGCGGTCTTCGCGATCTACGATCCCGAGGCGGTGCAACAGGCGATCACCGCCGGCATTGGTGCGCAGATAACCTTGCCGATCGGCGGCAAAATCGCGATGCCGGCGATCCCGGTGGCGAGCCGGCCGCTCGTGGTTTCCGGGTCGGTCAAGACGATCTCGCGCGGACGCTATCGCAATCGCGGCCCGATGGCGCGCGGATTGGAAATGGATATGGGCCCGTCGGTGGTGCTCGATACCGGCGCCATCGAGATCGCGCTGATCTCGCGCCATGTCGAGCCATCGGACCTGAATTGCCTGTTGAGCCTCGGTATCGATCCCGCGCAGAAGCGCTACCTGATGCTGAAGAGCCGCATCCATTGGCGGGCGGGCTTAGGCGCGATGGCGAGCGCCGTCGTCGATTGCGCCGGGGTCGGAGTGTGCACCTCCGATTACGGCCAGTTACAGTTTACCCGGGTGCGCCGCCCGATCTTTCCGCTCGATCGGCCGAACCGCCCTGGCTAATCAAGGGCGCCGCGGCGCTGTCCGAATTGGCGTGGCCGGATCGCCGACCTTAGCGCTGACGAACCGGCAGGTAGCGGCGCACGACCCCGAGACCGGGTAATTCGCCGCGGTCGAGGCGCGGTCGGCCTTCGTCGCCGCGTGAGGGTCTTGACCCGTCGGATGTGGGATCGTCAGCGCCTGCGGGCTCGCGTCTTGCCGCCAACTCGCGTTCACGACGCAGTTCGGCGAGGCGGGCGGCGATCGTTGCAAAGTCATCGGCGGCGCGAGGTCTGCTCACGTTTCCTCCGCAAAGGCTTTGGGACCGCCCCTTGGTTGGGGCAGCCAGATTGTTGAACGGCGACGCATGCATGCGCTCCCGCGCTGAATTTCGCAAGCGCAAATCACGGAACAGCGTTGATCGAATTCTCGGGTCAAGTGCAGCGTTTGGCGACAACCCGAGCTTCGCCCAACCCCGCGCGCCTCCAGCCTTTTATTTCATGTCATCGCCGTCCCAGCGGGTGGTTTTGGGGAAACTTTTGGCGAGCAACCGAGCCCGGATGCGCGCCGTCGCCGCGCCCGGTCGCAGCCCTCGGCGCTGCCGATGTCAGCCGCTGCGAATGAGCGATCGGGGTTGTCGGGTTTGCGGTTTTGAGGCGTCCGGAAGGGCTCGATGATGTTGCGGTTGTCGGCTGCCGCCCGACGCGGTTAGGTTGCTGTCACGCTTTCAGGAGCAGGTCATGGACGGCACCACCGAACTGATTGAAACCGACCGCCGTTTCCTCGTTCACCCGCTGCACCATCCCGATGACCACAAGCAGCCGCTTGTCGTCACCGAGGGCCGTGGTGCAATGCTGTACGACGCCTCGGGCCGCAGCTATATCGACAGCCTGGCCGGTCTGTGGAATGTCAATGTCGGCCACGGTCGCAGTGAACTCGCCGACGCCGCAGCCGCACAGATGCGTCGTGTCGCCTTTGCTTCCGCCTATATCGGCGCCACCAACGAGCCGGCGGTTCGATTAGCCGAAAAGATCGTCGGGCACGCCTATAGCAATTCGGCAGCGGTCTATTTCACAACCGCGGGAGCCGAGTCAAACGAGTCGGCGTTCAAATTTGCGCGTTACTATTGGAAGATCAGCGGCAAGCCGGACAAGACGAAGATCATTTCGCGGCTGCACGCCTACCACGGGGTGACGATGGCGGCGATGAGCGCCACCGGGATGGCCGCGTACCAAAAGATGTTCGGTCCTCTGGTTCCGGGATTTGTCCAGGCTCCCGCCCCTTATGCTTATCGCTGGGCGGGCAATGAGGAGCCGGGCCTGGGCGCGGCCGAAGCGGTCGAAAAGCTGATCCTCGCCGAAGGTCCCGATAGTGTCGCAGCGGTTATCGCCGAACCGGTGCAGGGCGCGGGTGGGGTCATTCCACCGCCGCCTTCGTATTTTCCGAAATTACGCGAAATTTGCGACCGTTACGATGTTTTGGTGATCGCGGATGAGGTCATTACCGGCTTTGGGCGAACCGGTCGCTGGTTTGCGCTTGGTCATTGGGGGGTGGAGCCCGATCTGGTTTCCTTTGCCAAAGGGGTGACGAGCGGCTATCTCCCGCTGGGCGGCGTGATCGCCTCCAAACGCGTGCACGACGCGATAGAGAGCGCCCCCGCCGATCGTAAATTCATGCATGCCGCCACCTATTCGGGACATCCGGTGTGCTGCGCGGTCGGCCTCAGGAATATCGAAATCATCGAGCGGGAAGGGCTGGTCGAGCGCGCCGCAGTGATTGGCAAGCGGCTCTTTGCGGGGCTTGAAGGGTTGCGCGACTTGCCTGCGGTGGGCGATGTGCGCGGGCTCGGGCTGATGTGCGGGGTCGAACTGGTCGCCGACCGCGCCGTGAAGGCGCCGGCGGTGGGCCTCGGCGAAAAGATCACGCGCGAGGCGCTGGCGCGCGGCCTGTTGCCGCGTATCCGCGCGGGCAGCGTCGATCCGCCGATCGGTGACACGATCTGCCTTGCCCCGCCACTGATGACGCCGGAACCGACGATCGACCGCATTCCGGAAATTCTGCGCGAGGTTATCGTCGCCGCGACGCAATAGCGGTTGGTTGCCCTCGGGCGGTCGTCTCGTCGCGGTTGTGCGGCCGCTGTTTGGGGCCGCTGTGATGTTTCACGTGAAACCTCGACAGCGGCGGGCGCCCTTCATAAATTCCGCGGCCATGAGCGAGATGGCGCAGCGATACGACGTGATTGTCGTTGGCGGCGGGCACGCCGGATGCGAGGCGGCGGCGGCCGCGGCACGGCTCGGCGCCCGCACGCTGCTTCTGACCCACAAGCGGGCCACAATCGGCGAAATGTCCTGTAACCCGGCGATCGGCGGGCTCGGCAAGGGCCATCTGGTGCGCGAGATTGACGCGCTCGACGGGGTCATGGGCCGTGCCATCGACCGGGCCGGGACCCAGTTCCGGATCTTGAACCGCAGCAAAGGACCGGCGGTCAGGGGACCGCGAGCTCAGGCCGACCGCAAACTCTACCGCGCCGCGATGGCTGGGCTGCTCGCCGAAATCCCGAGCCTCGAAATCGTCGAGGGCGCGGTCGAAGATTTGTTGATCGACGGCGCTGGACGGGCCGCCGGCGTGGTTCTTGCCGGCGGTGGGAAAATTTCAGCCGGCCGAATCGTGCTGACGACCGGCACATTTCTGAATGGTCTGATCCATATCGGCGAGGAAAAGATCCCGGCCGGGAGGGTTGGCGACCCGCCGGCGCGCGGGCTTGCGGCCAGCTTGGCCCGGGCCGGTTTTGCCCTGGCGCGGCTCAAAACCGGAACCCCGCCGCGACTCGACGGCAACACGATCGACTGGGCGGGCCTCGAGCCGCAATTTGGCGATGATCCGCCGCCGCCGTTTTCGTTTGTCACCGACCGGATCACGACGCCGCAGGTTGCCTGCCACATCACCGCGACCACCCCCGCCACCCACGCCCTGGTACGGGCCAACCTTCACCACTCGCCGATGTATTCGGGCGACATCACCGGCATCGGTCCGCGCTACTGTCCCTCGATCGAGGACAAGGTCGTGCGCTTTGCCGAGCGCGAGCGGCACCAGATCTTTCTCGAACCCGAGGGGCTCGACGACGACACGATCTATCCGAACGGCCTGTCGACATCGCTGCCGCGCCCGGTGCAGGAGGCGATGCTGCGGACGATCCCCGGCCTCGAACGGGTCGAAATGCGCCGGCCGGGTTATGCGATCGAATACGATTTTGTCGATCCGCGCGAACTTTATCCGACGCTCGAAACGCGCCGCATCCCGGGCCTCTTTTTCGCCGGACAGATCAACGGGACCACCGGCTATGAGGAAGCGGCGGCGCAAGGCATGCTCGCCGGCCTTAATGCCGCGCTTGCCGCATCCGGGGCCCAGCCGCTCATACTCGACCGTGCCGACGCCTATATCGGCGTCCTGGTCGATGATCTCGTCACGCGGGGCACGACCGAGCCCTACCGAATGTTCACCTCGCGCGCCGAATACCGGCTCGTGCTGCGCTCCGATAATGCCGATCAACGGCTGACCCCGGTTGGACTTCGCATTGGTTGCGTCGGCCCTCAACGCGCGCGCCGATTTGCCGCCGAGATGGACGCCCTAACAGCGGCGCGTGCACAGCTCGCCGCGCTGACGATGACGCCGCTGGCTCTCAAACGTCATGGCCTCACCGTCAATGAAGACGGTGTCGCGCGCAGCGCTGCCGAACTTCTCGCCTATCCCGGTGTTGACCTGCGCCGCCTTGCCGCGGTTTGGCCCGAGCTCGGCCGCATACTTCCCGAGATCGCCGAGCAGCTCGAGATCGACGCGCGCTATTCCGGCTACCTCGAACGTCAGCGCCGAGACATCGCCGCCTTTCGCCGCGAGGAAGCGCTGTTGCTGCCCGACGATCTTGATTACACGCGGATCGGCGGCCTCTCGCGCGAGATTTGCGAGAAACTTTCCAACGCCCGGCCGACCAGCTTGGGCGCTGCGGCGCGAATTTCGGGGGTGACCCCGGCCGCCCTTGTCGCCCTGCTGCAATATGTCAAACGCAGTTCCGGACGCGAGGCGGACCGTTTCCACCACCGCTTCGCTCCCCCCGCCGACGACGAGCAGGGAGGAGGCCTTGCCGCATGAACCCCCGCTCGGCGCGGCGGGTTTTGCGGAACATTTTCCGGTTTCACGTGAAACCCTCGCCCGGCTCGAAGCCTATGTCGAGCTGCTGGTGCGCTGGGCGGCGAGGATCAATCTTGTCGGGCGCAACACCCTTACCGATTTGTGGCGCCGGCACATCCTAGATTCGGCGCAGCTCCAACCACTGGTTCCCGAGGCGGCGCGGAGTCTGATCGATCTCGGCAGCGGCGCCGGTTTTCCTGGTCTTGTCCTGGCGATCCTCGGCATCGGCGGTGTCGAACTCGTCGAGGCCGATTCGCGCAAGGCGGCGTTTTTGCGCGAGGCGATCCGCATCACCGGCGCCCCCGCGACGGTCCGTGCCTGCCGGATCACCGCGGTGCCGCCTCATGCCGTCGATGTCGTGACCGCGCGGGCGCTCGCGCCGCTCGACCGCTTGCTTGATCTTGCTGCGCCATTCATCGGGCCGGACACGGTTTGCCTGTTCCCCAAAGGTGAGCACGTTGTCGAAGAATTGACCCTCGCGCGCAAAGGCTGGACAATGACGAGCGTGATGCGGGATAGCATCGCCGATC
>JAJPIH010000462.1 GCA_021324875.1 Alphaproteobacteria bacterium | reverse complement strand
TTGAACGACACCGCCCGCGCCAGGATGCGGCCGTCGATCTCGGGCAGCACGACATTCATGACCAGGTCGGCGGAGCCGAGGCCGCGCATGCCGGAGCGCCACTGCGGCTCGTCACAACCGGCAAAAACAATTTGCAGCACCGGGCAATCGGCGATGGCGAGCGGGTCGGGGGCGGCCCCGGCTCGCGTCGAGAAACCGGTCGCATTCAGGATCACGGCGGGCCTGTGTTCGGCCAGGACCGCGCCGAGCAACGCCGCCGCCTCGCGGTCTTTCAGGCTGTGCACAAAGATCGGCAGCGGGCGCAGCCGGCGCGCGCTCAACTGCGCGACCAGCGCATCGATCGGCGCCGTGTTCCCGGATTGGACAAGCGCGCGGTAGAAGACGATCGGAACGAGCCCGTCCTCGGCCGCCGCACCCGGATGGTCGCGCCAATGGGCGGCGATGTCCTCGAGGGTCGGCAGGTGGTCGCCCGGCCAATAGAGCCCGGCGCACAGCAGCGGCGCGGGCTCGGCCCAATCCGTTTGCCGGCCGATCAGCGTGCCGGCGTAACGCAGAAAATTTTCCGCATTAGCGGGGCCGCCTTCGGCAAGGTAGCGCCATAGCCGCCGCCAGGCATCGGGCATGACGGTCGAGAGTGCGGCCAGTTCCGGGTCTGGCTTGTCGTCGCCGGGCAGCAACGCCAGCGGGATGTTGTGCTCGCGGCAGGTCGCCGCGAGGCGCTCGACGCCATAGGGCCAATAGGCCGCCCCGCCGAGAATGCGGGCCACAACCAGCCGGGCGCCGGCGACGCTGTCCATGTAAAGATCGACCGAGAAATGGTGCCCCAGCCGCCCAACCGGCGCAAGTCGCAGCCGCGGTGCGTGCGAGCATTGGGCGAGGCGGCGCTTTTGCGCGCCCGACAGCAAGGCAAGCTCGGTGTCGGCGCTTGATAAGACGACAATATCTCCGGGGGTTTGCCCGAGATCGACGGCGGCCGAGCCGTCGGCGATCACGCCCGGGACCGTCGCCAAGAGGTGCATCAGTCCGCCAGGGCGGCCGCGACGGCGCTGCCGTCGAAGCCCTTTTTGCCGATCACGACGAGGCGCGTCGCGCGGATTTCGTCCGCTCTCCAGGCTCGGTCGAAATAGTGTTGGATCCGGTCGCCGGCCGCCTGCACGACCTGCCGCCGCTCGCGACCGGGCACATCGACGAACCCCTTGACCCTTAGCACGTCATGCGCGGTGATCGTCGCCCGCAGCCGCCGGAAAAATGCGGCGGTATCGCTGACCGCGCCGAACTCGACGACCATGCTCGAAAAATCGTCGTGGTCGTGCGCTTCGTCCAGGTCGTGGCCGCATGGCCGCGCGGCGAGATCGTCCTCGGCCGCAGCGTCCAGGCCAAGCGCGACAGTGGCCGGTACGGCGGCGTTATGGGCAACCACCGCCCTGACGCCGGGGCGCAATTTCCGTTCGAGCTCGCGACGCGATGCGGCCAGCCGGTCAGCGGCGACCAGATCGGCCTTGTTCAAAATCACCAGATCAGCGCAGGCAAGCTGGTCGGAAAACACTTCCTCGAGCGGGTTGTCATGGGTAAAGGCGGGATCGGCGGCGCGTTGACGCGCGACCGCTGCCGGATCCTCGGCAAAACGACCGGCGGCAAATGCCGCGGCGTCGATCACCGTTAAGACGCCGTCAACCGTCACCCGCGTGCGCACATCCGGCCACAGAAAGGCCTGCAATAGGGGTTTGGGCAAGGCCAGCCCCGAGGTCTCGATCAGGATGTGTTCGGGGGGTGTGGGGCGGTCGAGCAGCCGGGTCAGGGATGGCAGAAACTCGTCGGCGACGGTGCAGCACAGGCAGCCATTGGCGAGTTCGACGATGTCGCCTTCCCGGCAGGTTGCCTCACCGCAGCCAAGCAACAACTCGCGGTCAATCCCAACGGCGCCAAATTCGTTGACCACCACCGCGATTCGCCGGCCCTCGGCGCGGCGCAAAAGATGGCGGACAAGCGTGGTCTTTCCGGCGCCAAGAAAGCCGGTCACGATCGTTGCGGGAACGCGGCGCATCGCTCAGCCGCCCTTCAATACGAGCGGCAACCCGGCGGCGACAAAGACGACGCGGTCGGCGAAGGCGGCGATCTGCTGGTTAAGAAAGCCGGCGGCGTCGCGGAAGCGCCGCCCGAGCGCGGTTTCCGGAACGAGCCCCATTCCGACCTCGTTGGCGACCAATACCACCGGGCCGTTGGCGAGACGCAGCGCTGCGTACAGCCGCTCGCTCTCCTCTTCGAGAGCTGCGTTGGCGAGCATCAGGTTCGACAGCCATAGGCTTAGGCAATCGATCAGCAACGGGCGCGCGTCTGCGGCTTCGGCGGCGATGACCGCGGCGATCGCGCGCGGCTCCTCGACGGTGCGCCAGAACGCCCCGCGCCGGGCGCGGTGCGCGGCGATGCGCGCCGCCATCTCGGCGTCGCCCGCTTGCGCGGTTGCGCAATAGGTGCCGACCGCCGCCGCGGCTTCGACCATTCTCTCGGCATAGCGGCTTTTGCCCGAACGGGCCCCGCCCAGGACCAGGGTCACTCGCGGCAGCGCGGCGCGCGCTCCTCGCCCCATCTCGACCGGCATTGGTTCTTCCCTCCGCCCGAGGAAGCATCCCAGTGTGCGATGCGGAGGTCTCCTGGCTCGGGGTCACCGCCCACGGCACCTTCCCAGCGCTCGCCCGATCTTCCCGCGGTCGGGAAGACGGTGCGCCAGTGGTCATTGCCGCGGGCTCGCCGCTTACAGTTGCGGGGGCAGCGCCGGCGTCGCACCGGACTTCCCTGTCGCATCGCAGACGCGACGCTAACATAAGCCGCCGGCACCGTCTTGTGCTTTTGACGTTCGATCGCCCGGCTTGCTCGATGATCCAAGCCGGATCGGCAGCGCCGCTTGCCCAAGACGCCGCGGCCCTGGGCGTTGTTCAAGAATCGCGCGCGAGCGCTCAACGAAGCCAGAGCGCAGCAAGCAGCATCGCGGTTTCGCCAACCTGTTCAAGCGCACCCAGCACGTCGCCGGTATAGCCGCCGATCCGGCGGCGGGCGAGACCGGCGGCGCCAACCACCGCGAGGCCGGCGACGGCGACGGCCGACAGGCCGCCGATCGGACCCAGTGCTGCGCCGGTAATCGCGAGCGCGATCACCGCTGCTGCCGCCATCCGCGCCGGGCGCGGCCGACCGGCTGTGGCGCCGAGCCCGTCGCTGCGCGCCGGCGGCAACAGCCACATCGCCACCGGCAGGAACCCGCGCGCGACGGCGTGCGCGGCGATCAGCGCCAACCCGGCGAACACCACCTCGCCGATCTGCGCCAATGCCGCCGCCCGCAACCCGACGCTAAACGCCAGCGCCAACACGGCGAAGGTTCCGTGACGGCTGTCGCGCATGATTGCCAGCCGCCGCTCGCGCTCACTGCCGCCGAAGATGCCGTCGGCGGTGTCGGCGAGCCCGTCCTCGTGCAGCGCACCGGTCAGGAACACGCCGGCCAGCAGGGCCAGCAGGGCCGCCGGCAAATCACCGAGCCGTAACAGCTGCGCCGTCAAAAACACAAGCGCCGAGGTTGCGCCAATCCCGGCGCCGACCAACGGGAAGGCCCAGGCGGCCTCGGCGAGAGGCCAGTCGCCGGCCGGCGCCGACACCGGGATGCGGGTAAAAAAGGCGACAGCCGCGGCGAAGCCGCCAACGATGCCCGGCCGCCGCGCGGCCGACGGGTCAGATGCGTGCATTGGCACAAGGATACCCGAAGCCGCGACCCTTCGTTTCGCGGTTTTTGCTTGGGGATTGGGGCATGATTGCGACAGGATCGCGCCCCCCGACGGAGCTTTCGACATGACCGAGCCTGCCGCCAATCTCGACGAAATCCGCGCGATGCTGAGGCATCTGCCCGGCCCCGACCTCGACGCCGGCAGCGCTGCGGCCCTGCGCCAAACCCAATTGACCAAGCCCGCCGGTTCGCTGGGCCGGCTTGAAGAACTGGCGATCTGGATGGCGACATGGCAGGCCCGCCACCCGCCGCGGCTCGACCATCCGCGCACGGTTGTGTTTGCCGGCAATCATGGTGTGGCGGCACGCGGGGTGTCGGCCTATCCGGCCACGGTCACCGCGCAGATGGTGCAGAATTTCATCGCCGGAGGGGCCGCGGTCAACCAACTCTGCCGCGTCGTCGACGCCGATCTGCGCGTCTATGAAATGAACCTCGAGACCCCAACGGCCGACATCACCGTCGCCGCGGCGATGAGCGAGGAAGACTGCGCCCGGGCGATCGCCTATGGCATGATGGCGGTCGAGCCCGGCCTCGACGTGCTGGCGGTCGGCGAGATGGGAATCGGCAACACGACCGCAGCGGCGGCGTTGTGCATGGCGCTGTTTGGCGGCGAGGCGGCGCTGTGGACCGGGCCCGGGACCGGCGTTGCCGGTGCCGCACTTGACAACAAACGCCGCGTCGTCGGCGAAGCCGTTGCCCTCCACCGCCACGCCGCGGGTGATAGTTTCGATATGCTGCGCTGTCTCGGCGGCTTGGAGCTGGCCGCGATCACCGGCGCGGTCATGGCCGCGCGGCTTGGGCGGGTGCCGGTCGTGCTCGATGGTTTTGCCGCGACCGCGGCGGCGGCGGTCTTGTTTGCCGCCGATCCGCGGGCGCTCGATCACTGCGTTGTCGCGCATCTTTCGGCTGAGCCGGGGCATCGCCAATTGCTGGAACACATGCGTCAGCGGCCGCTGTTCGATTTCGGGATGCGGCTTGGCGAGGCGTCGGGGGCGACGTTGGCGCTGGGTGTGCTGAAAGCGGCGGTGGCCTGCCACAATGGCATGGCGACGTTCGGCGAAGCCGGCGTCAGCGGTCCGGCCTGACCGCGATGATCGTCGGAAAGGTCGGGCGAGAGGGGCGCAATCATCCGCCGCGCGGTGCAGGCTTGCCGAGACCCGGCCGGGCATGAAACCTTGTGGCTGCACACAGCCTCGCAATCGGGGGTAGTGAAATGCGCATTGTCATCGTCGGCCAACAGGCCTTTGGCAAGGCAGCGCTCGACGCCTTTCTGGCCCGCGGCGACGAGGTCGCCGGCGTGTTTGCCGCCCCCGAACGGCCGGGGGCGCGGCCCGATCCCCTGGTCGCCGCGGCCGAGGAGAAAAAGCTTAGCGTGCACCGTTTTGCGCGATTTTCCGCCGATGAGGCGAAGGCGGCGCTGGCCGAATGCAACGCCGATCTCGGGGTCATGGCCTATGTCTTGCAGTTTGCACCGCCCGAATTCTGCGCAATTCCCAAGCACGGCATGATCCAGTTCCATCCCTCGCTGCTGCCGCTGCATCGGGGTCCGTCTTCGATCCCGTGGGCGATCATTCGCGGCCGCAGCGAGACCGGATTGTCGATCTTCCGTCCGACCCCCGGTCTCGACGAAGGCCCGGTAATTCTGCAAAAACGGGTGCCGATCGGTCCCGACGACACCGCCGGTTCGCTGTATTTCGACAAGATCTTCCCGCTCGGGATTCAGGCGCTCGTCGAGGCCGCCGATCTTGTCGTCTCGGGCCGCGCCACCGAGACCACCCAGGACGAAGACCGGGCAACCTATGAAGGCTGGGTGCGCGAAGCCGAAAGCCACATCAACTGGGCCAGTCACGTCGATTTTGTCTACGACCTGATTCGCGGCTGCAACCCCGCCCCGGGCGCCTGGACGATGTGGGACGACAAGAAGCTCTATCTGTTCGACGCCAAAAAAATCATCGCCCCGACCTTTGGCGCGGTACGCGGCAAGAAGATCGGCGAGGTGGTCGCGGCGGGACCGGCCGGATTGCGGATCCTGGCGCAAGGGGGGTTTGTCGAGGTGTCGCGCATCCGCGTCGACGACGGCCCTAAGCTCGCTTCGACCGAGATCGATATTCCGGTCGGATCGGTTCTTGGCGGCTAGGCGGGCGCCGCGGGCGGTTGGGGGCGCCCTCTATGCCTTCACCGCCCGCGGAACACGGGTTTGCGCTTTTCCATAAAGGCGGTGCGGCCTTCGGCGTAATCGGTGCTGGCGAAGCACTCATCGACCAGGCGCTTGCACAGGGCCAGATCGCGCTCGGACTCGTCTTTCAGCGCTTCGCGGATCGCGACCTTGGCGGCGCGCACGGTCAGCGGCGCATTTTCCGCAATCAATGCGCAGTAATTGTTGACATAACTCTCCAGCTCGGCATCCGGGACAACCTGGTTGATCAGCCCCATACGTAAGGCTTCTTCGGCGGTAAACTGACGCGCGGTGAAAAAGATCTCGCGGGCATGGGCCGGGCCGACCAGATCGACCAGCTTCTTGATCCCGTCATAGGCATAGCCAAGGCCGAGCTTTGCCGCCGGGATGCCGAATTTTGAGCCGGCGGCGGCGATGCGCATGTCGCAGGCGAGCGCGGTTCCGACCCCGCCGCCGATGCAATAGCCGCGGATCATCGCAATTGTGGGTTTGAGCGTTTCCTGAAGCCGCAGCCGCGCCCCTTCGGAAATCCTGGCATAGGCCGCCGCCGCTTCTTCGGAGGCGCGCCGCTCCTTGAATTCGGAGATGTCGGCGCCCGACACAAATGCCCGGCCACCGGCACCGCTGACGACAATCACCCGGATCGCATCGTCTTTCTCGAAATCGTCGACGATCTGGGCCACCGCCTCCCACATCTCGAGCGAGACGGCGTTGTGCCTGGCCGGATTGTTGAAAATCAGCCGGCCAATGGCGCCGTCCTTCTCGGCGATCATTTTGCTGGTGATGGGCTGGTCGAGCATTGCGGCTTTCCTCCGTGGGGGTCTTAGATCTAGCCTGAGCGGGGCGGGCGACAGAAGCCCAAACGCGCCCTATGACGCGCCAGGCGGGGCGTTCAGACCAGCGGCGCTCCGTGGCCGGCGGCGTAGGCAAGCTCGGGGACGGCGATGCCGGCGGGTTTGGCAAATTCCGACAACGCACAGGGCAGAAATGCGCCACTGCCGCGCCCGGCGACGAGCGCACCATCCTCGACAACAACGCGGCCGCGGCTCAACACGGTGACCGGCCAGCCATGCAGGTGGCGGCCTTCGTAAGGCGTGTAACCGACATTGTCGTGCAGCATTGCGGCGCTGACGATCGTCTCGCGGCCCGGGTCCCAGATCGCAATATCGGCGTCGCTGCCGACCGCGATCGTGCCTTTCCGGGGATAGAGCCCGTAGAGCTTGGCGTGGTTGGTCGCGGTCAACGCGACAAAGGCGTTGAGGTCAAGCCGGCCGCGTCCCACGCCCTCGGAGAACAACAGCGGCAGGCGCAATTCGATCCCGGGGACGCCGTTGGCGACAGCTTTGAACGTGGTGTGCTCGCCATGCGGCAGCTTGCCCGATGCGTCGAAGCGGTAGGGGGCATGGTCCGACGAAAACACCTGAAAGGTGCCGTTTTTGAGCCCGGCCCAGACCGCTTCCTGTCCGGCCTGGTCGCGAGGCGGCGGGCTGCAGCAGTATTTGGCCCCTTCGAGGCCGGGCCGGGCGATGTCCTCGGCGGTCAGAAACAAGTATTGCGGGCAAGTCTCGCCATAGATCTTGAGCCCCTTGGTCTGGGCGCTGCGGATCTCCTCGATCGCTTCGGGCGCCGAGACGTGGACCAGCAGGATCGGCACGTCCAGCAATTGGGCAAGACTGATCGCCCGGTGGGTCGCCTCGCCTTCAGCCAGCCGGGCGTGGCTGACCGCATGGTAACGCGGGGCGGTGCGCCCGCTCTCCAGCAGCCGCGCGGTCAACCAGCGGATCATGTCGTAATTCTCGGCATGAACCATAACGAGCGCGCCCTCGCGCCGCGCCAAGGCCAGGATGTCAAGCAGCTGGTGGTCGTCGAGCTGCAACAGGTCGTAGGTCATGTAGACTTTGAACGAGGTATAGCCGTCGCGGATCAACGCCGGCAACTCCTGACCCAGCACCTGTTCTGTCGGGTCGGAGATGATCAAGTGAAAGGCGTAGTCGATGACCGCCTTTGGCTGCGCTGCGGCATGATAATCCTCGACCACTTGGCGCAGCGACTGGCCGCGATGCTGTGCCGCAAACGGGATCACGGTCGTGGTCCCACCAAACGCGGCGGCGACGGTGCCGCTGTAGAAATCGTCGGCACAAATGACCCCGGCCGAAGAGCGTTGCTCGATATGACAATGGCTGTCGATACCGCCGGGGAGGACCAGCTTGCCGCGCGCGTCGATCTCGCGCAGGCCCGCGCCCAGCTGACGCCCGAGCGCCGCGACCGCGCCGTCCTTGATGCCGACATCGCAGTTTGTCGTGTCGGCGGCGGTGGCGACGGTGCCGCCGCGGATGACCAGATCAAAATCCGCCATGATGACCTCGCCCGGCAAATCTCCGCACCTGCTCAGCCTGCACTATGCTTGCCGGGTTCGCGCGAGACAATCTTCGGATCGCTGCCGGCTTCGGATCACTGCCGGCTCCGGCTTCGGATCGCTGCGTGCGGGCTGCGTTGATGCCGATGAGCAAACTCGGGCATGGCGAGGCGGGCCGAGAGTGGCATGAAGCCGGGCGCGGTGAGGGCGCCGAGCGATCCGGGCGCCGGTTACGGCGGCGTCGGGTTCCGGCGAGCACAATGTGTCCGGGCGCAGTGTTGTCGGCCCCGGTGTTGTCGGGCCGCGGCGCAGGGCCGAGCGCAGAGCGTTACCGGCGGGTGGGTCGCGGGCGCCGGTCGGCGACGTTCGGGGAAGGTTAAGCGACGGCGCGCGCGTCGACCACCGGCCGAGGAGCGAATGCCGAGAGCGTGCAAGCCAGCCCGTCGCGCAAGGCGGTCCGCGCGACAAAGCCCAGCCTGGCCGCCGCGCGGTGCGGGTTCCCGATCGACACGGCAATTTCGCCGCAGCGCGGTGGGCGGTGCCTGATGACGAGCTTGCTGCCGCACAGCTCGGCGATGATCTCGGCAAGGCGGGTGATCGAGGTGCCTTTGCCGGTGCACACATTGAACAGCGGCGCACTCGTACTGGCCGCCGGCATCGCCCGTCGTAACGCCGCAACCGCGTCGCTGATATGGAGGAAATCGCGTACTTGACGACCGTCGCCGAAAATCTCGACGGGCTGACCGCGAGTCAACCGGTCGAGAAAGATCGTAATGACACCCGAATAGGGTGAACGCGGATCCTGGCGCGGACCGTAAATATTAAAAAACCGCAAACCGGCGGTGCGGATGCCATGGGCTGAGCCGGCGGCGCGGGCGTGCAGCTCGCAGCCGCGCTTGTCGGCGCCATAGGCGCTGAGCGGCGCAACGCATTCGTCTTCGCCGACCGGGGTGCCGTCGCAATCGCCATACACCGCCGCGCTCGAGGCGTAAACGACCGGCGGGCTGTCCGGCCGGACACGCCGTACCGCGTTGAACAGGTTGATGGTCCCGGTCAGATTGACCTGGTGGGTGCGCAGCCAGTCGCGGTTGGCCCGGTCGACCGAGGCGATCGCGGCCAGGTGAAAGCAGCCGTCGACGCCGTCGACCGCCGCCGCCACGGCGGCGGGATCGGTGATGTCGGCCTCGAAGAATTCCGCCGCGTCTGGCATGTTGCCGCGGCGACCGCTCGACAGATCGTCGAGCACGCGGACGGAATGCCCGTCGTCGATCAGCGCCTCGACAAGGTGAGAGCCGATAAAGCC
>JAJPIH010000173.1 GCA_021324875.1 Alphaproteobacteria bacterium | reverse complement strand
GGCCGGGATGGAAATGATGGATCGGCCGGCGATCGCGGCCGCCGAGGCGTTTGTCGAGGCCGGATATCCGCTTGACGCCGAGGCGCTGTTGATCGTCGAGCTCGACGGGCCGTTGGCGGAGATCGAGCATCTGATGGCCAAGGTCGAGGCGATTGCCCGCGCGCATCGCGCGACGACGATCCGCGCCAGCCGCGACGACGCCGAGCGCCTGGCCTTCTGGTCGGGACGCAAGGCCGCGTTTCCGGCGGTCGGCCGCATCTCGCCCGATTATTATTGCATGGACGGCACCATTCCGCGGCGGTGCCTGGCCGAAGTTTTGCGCCGGATGGGCGCATTGTCGCGGCATTACGGGCTCGCCGTCGCCAATGTGTTTCATGCCGGCGACGGCAATCTGCACCCGCTGATCCTTTACGATGCCAACCGACCGGGCGAGATCGAGCGCGCCGAGGCGTTCGGCGCCGAGATCCTGCGCCTGTGTGTCGAGGTCGGCGGGGTGCTGACCGGCGAGCATGGGGTCGGGGTCGAAAAGCGTGACCTGATGGGAACGATGTTCGATGACGGCGACCTCGCCCAGCAGCAGCGCCTCAAATGCGCCTTCGACCCGCAAGGGTTATTGAACCCGGGCAAGGTGTTTCCGCAGCTGCATCGCTGCGCCGAACTGGGGCGGCTGCATGTGCATCAAGGCCGCGTGCCGTTTCCCGATCTGCCGCGCTTTTAGCGCCGGCAGGCGGTGATCGATCGCGGACCCTGTCGCATCGGGTTTTTGCCCGATCGGGAAATCTGTCTTTTGACTCCGCAGGTGCCGATGCGCGGCTCTGTCGAACTGGCGCAAGCGTGCTCATAGGTCGCCCGCCGGTCCGGCACGACGCGCGTCGATGACGGGTGCAATTTCGACGCGGGCGCTTGGTGCGTGAAAATTCCGGTTAAATCTCACCGTTACCGGCTCTGCGCAAAAGATAGGTGTCCATGATCCAGCCATTGGCTCGCCGCGCCGCTGTTCGGGTGCGTTCGATTTCGTCGGCCACATCCTTGAGCTTGCCGGAGATCAGGATCTCATCGGGCGTGCCGATATAGGCGCCCCAATAGATGTCGATATCCTGATCCACGAATTGCTTATAGGCGTTCTGGGCGTCGAGCATGACAACGACGCTGTCGACATTGTCGGGGAAGCCCTGCGCGATCATACGCCCTGTCGTGATCGCGACGGACTGGCCGATGCGGTTGAGCGTCGTTTTGTGCTTTGCGGCGAGGGCCTGAACGCTGGTGATGCCGGGAATGACCTCGTAGTCGAATTCCAGCCGACCGCCCTGCGCAATCGCCGCGACGATGCGGATCGTGCTGTCATAGAGAGCGGGGTCGCCCCACACGAGAAAGGCACCGCATTCGCCGTCGGCCAGCTCTTCGGCGATCAAGCGCTCGAATAGGGCCTGCTTGTCGCGATTGAGGTCTTCGATGGTCGCGCGGTAATTCGCGGCGCCGCGCGACCATTCCGGGCTCGCCGCGTCGACGAAGCGATAATCTGTGCGTTTAATATATCGACGGCAGATTTCCTTGCGCAGCTCGGTCAGCTTCGCCTTGCTCGGGCCCTTGTCCATGATGAAGAAGACATCGACCTCGTTGAGTGCGTTCACCGCCTGCATGGTGACTTGCTCGGGATCGCCCGCCCCGATGCCTATGATAAAGATTTTCTTCATGCGCTGAGCGTCCATTTCCATTCCCGGTCTTCGAACCCGGCGCCCGAAGAGCGGATCAGTCCGCGCCGATGCATCCGGTCCTGCTCATGCGTCTAACAGGACGCGGTGCGGCAGGTTGCCGAACAGGTGATTGCCGAGCGCGGCGTCCGCCACGACCACATCGTCCTCGTCCCGTTGCCGCAACGTGAAGAAAGCAAGTGAGGGCAATCGCCCCATGCTGCCAAAAGCGAATGCCGCGCATCGGCTGGGCTCTCGCCCCCCGTCTGCACGCAAGGCGGTTCTAGTCGGCCGCGGTGGGGGTCGTTTCCAATACTTTGGTCGCGGCCAGAATGGTCACCGGCATCGCCATGCGCCAGCCATCGAAGCGGCCGATCGGGCGGGCATGGGCGACCGAAATTCGCGTCAGCTCGCCGCTGGTGCGCCGCCGCCATTCAATCAGGACCGCCTCAGCCTGAAGGGTGACGGCGTTGGCGACCAAACGTCCGCCGACAGGCAGCGCCGCCAGCACCGATCCAGGACACCGCGATCGGTCAAACCGCCGCCGACAAACACCGCATCGGGCGGCTCGAGCCGGTCCAGCGCCTCGGGCGCCCGCCCGTGCACGATACGCAATCCCGGAACCCCCAGCTGAAGCTTGTTCTCGCCGATGAGCCGGCAGCGCCTTTCTTCCGCCTCGACAGCGATCGCCCGGCAGGCGGGATGGCATCGCATCCACTCGATGCCGATTGATCCGCAACCGGCGCCGACATCCCACAAGAGCTCGCCCGGCGCGGGCGCAAGGCGAGCCAGGCTCGCCGCCCGCACCTCGCGCTTGGTAAGCTGCCCGTCATGGACATAGGCCTGATCCGGCAAGCCGGCCAGGCTTGAGAGACGCAGCGCGTCCGGATCCGGCAGACATTGCACGGCGACAAGGTTGAGATCGGCCGCCTCGGCGGACGGCCAGTCGCGCGCAACGCCGTCGATCCGACGCTCTTTCGGGCCGCCAAGATGCTCCAGGACAAAGAGCCGGCTCGAGGCGAAGCCCCGCTTTCTTAACAGCGCGGCAATCGCGGCAGGGGTGCGTCCGTTCTCGCTCAGGATCAACAGATGGGCGCCGGGGTGGATATGGGCATGCAGCGTCTCGAGCGGCCTGCCATGCACCGTCAAGGTGACGGTGTTCTGCAGCGGCCAGCCGAGCCTGGCGGCGGCAAGACTGAAGGAAGATGGCGCCGGATAGACCCGATACTCCCGCGCCGGCAGAAATCGGCTAAGGCTGGCGCCGATCCCGAACCACATCGGATCGCCGCTCGCGAGCAGGCAGACCGGCGTTCCCCGCCGCGCCAGAACAATCTCGAACGCCGCCTCGATCGGGCCGGGCCACGGGATCCGCTCTTGCCCGTTGTCCGGCACCAGCGCCAGATGCCGCCGGCCGCCGAAGATCGTGCGCGCCTGAAGCACCGCGGCGCGCGCTGGTCGCCAAGGCCGCAAAAGCCATCTTCTCCAATTCCCACCAGCGTCAGCCAGGCGGACATTGTCGCCGGTTCTCCATGAACTCTTGGGATGGGGCAGTTGTCGGCGCGCGCAATCTGGTATGATATTTACGTCGATCGATGTGATCTTGCCATTCGGCATGCCCCGCCGGCGAGCAAAAGAGGCTCCGCATAATGGATTATCTCCGGGATGGCAGCGAAATCTCCCGTCGATCTTTCGCCATTATCCGCCGGGAAGCCGATCTCAAGGGCATCCCTGCCTATCTCGAACAGCTCGCCGTCAGGATCGCCCATGCGAGCGGCATGGTTGACGTGATCGAAGATTTGGTCTTTTCGCCGGGCGCCGGCGAAGCGGGCCGCAAGGCGCTGGCGGCAGGCGCGCCGATCCTCTGCGATGTGCGGATGGTCGCAGAGGGCGTCGCGGGTGCGCGTTTATCGGCCCGCAACCCGGTCATCTGCACGCTCGACGACCCGTCGGTTCCCGCCATCGCCAGCCGGATCGGCAATACCCGCTCGGCAGCCGCGGTCGAATTGTGGCGTCCGCATTTGGCCGGCGCCGTGGTCGCGATCGGCAACGCTCCGACGGCGCTGTTCCGCCTCTTGGAAATGCTCGAGGACGGCGCGCCCCGGCCGGCACTCGTTCTCGGCTTTCCGGTCGGCTTTGTCGGCGCGACGGAAGCCAAGGCCGCGCTCGCCGAAAACGGCCGCGCCGTTCCGTTCGTGGCGCTGCGCGGCCGGCGCGGCGGCAGTGCCATCGCGGCGGCGGCGGTCAACGCGTTGGCCGCGCAGACCGCGTGAGCGCGGTCGGTGGGCGATGATGGGGGTTCGGCCGGCGCGACCCTGAACCGAAGCTCAGCGGTCGGTGACGGATCGCAGCCACGCCAACGCCTCGTCGGTCGAGATGGCGATTGGCAGATCCGGCCGGGTTGGGCGGCGCCTGATGACGACCCTGACGCCGAGCTCGCGCGCCGCGGCGAGCTTTGCGTCGGTGGCCTGTCCGCCGCTGTTCTTGCAGACGATCGTGTCGATCCGTCGCGAGCGGAGCAGGTTGCGCTCGTCCGTCACGCTAAAGGGGCCGCGGGCCAGGATGATCTCGGCCCGACGGAAAGGCGGCATCGGCCGCGGCGCCTCGACGGAGCGGATCAGAAACCAGATATCGTCGAGCCCCGAGAATGGGGCCAGTTCCTGCCTTCCCAGGGCGAGGAGGACCCGTCGCGCCCGCTTGTCGAGGATAGCGGCCGCGTCGTGCCAATCATCGATTTCGATCCAGTCGTCGCCGTCGACCGGCCGCCATGCCGGCCGCTCGAGCCGTATTAGGGGCACCGCCACTTTGCCGCAGGCGGCCGCGGCGTTCCACCCGATCCTCGCCGCGAACGGATGGGTGGCGTCGATGACCGCCCGGACGCCGTGCTCTCGCAGATAGGCGGCAAGACCGTCCTCTCCGCCGAACCCGCCGATCCTGACCTCCCCTTGCGGCAATCGCGGACGAGCGGTGCGGCCGACAAGGGAGCTGATCACCCGGATATCGGGACGGCCGGCAAGAACCGAGGCAAGCGCGTATGCCTCCCTGGTGCCGCCTAGGATCAAAACAGTTAGGGGAGCGAAGACGGGCATGTCGTTTGCCCCGGATGGCAGCCGCGCCACATCGACATTTGCCGGGCCAGCCGCATCGCCCGCCGCGAGCCGAATATGTGGTCGGGCGGCGGTGGCCGGCGCGAAACGCGAACACT